>NZ_CABWIC010000006.1:0-3245 GCF_902501455.1 Collinsella intestinalis | reverse complement strand
GGGGGGGACGATCCCTCCGTGCCGCAGCCAACGCATTAAGCGTCCCGCCTGGGGAGTACGGCCGCAAGGCTAAAACTCAAAGGAATTGACGGGGGCCCGCACAAGCAGCGGAGCATGTGGCTTAATTCGAAGCAACGCGAAGAACCTTACCAGGGCTTGACATGACCGTGAAGCCGGGGAGACCCGGTGGCCGAGAGGAGCGGTCACAGGTGGTGCATGGCTGTCGTCAGCTCGTGTCGTGAGATGTTTGGTTAAGTCCAGCAACGAGCGCAACCCCCGCCGCATGTTGCCAGCACCTCGGGTGGGCACCCATGCGGGACCGCCGGAGTCAATCCGGAGGAGGGCGGGGACGACGTCAAGTCATCATGCCCCTTATGCCCTGGGCTGCACACGTGCTACAATGGCCGGTACAGCGGGATGCGATGGCGCGAGCCGGAGCGGATCCCTGAAAGCCGGCCCCAGTTCGGATTGGGGGCTGCAACCCGCCCCCATGAAGTCGGAGTTGCTAGTAATCGCGGATCAGCATGCCGCGGTGAATGCGTTCCCGGGCCTTGTACACACCGCCCGTCACACCACCCGAGTCGTCTGCACCCGAAGTCGCCGGCCCAACCATCTGGGGGGAGGCGCCGAAGGTGTGGAGGGTGAGGGGGGTGAAGTCGTAACAAGGTAGCCGTACGGGAACGTGCGGCTGGATCACCTCCTTTCTAGGGAGCAAGACCGCTTTCAGAAAGCAACAGAGAACCAAATCTCACAAAGTTACGGCGCAGGTGTGCCCGAGTCTCCGCCCGCCCCTTCGCGTGTCCGGTCCCCGGGGTAGCCCCGCGTACCTTGAGAGCCGCATAGCGACAAGACGGATCTATTACGATCTGATCGATTCTTCTATATTGAGATATGAGATATATCTTCCAATCTGCAAATATAGTAAGTTGCATGACGATCGCCGGTGGCGTGTGCCACCGAGCGTATGCGACACCCAGACATTCAAGTGTCTAGATACGGCGTCCCGCACGGTCGTGCGGGAAGATATCTAGGGCGCACGGCGGATGCCTTGGCACATGGAGCCGATGAAGGACGCGGCAAGCTGCGATAATCCGCGGTTAGGGGCACACACCCTTCGACCCGCGGGTCTCCGAATGGGCGAACCCGCCAGGAGAAGTCCTGGCATCCCCCGACTGAACACATAGGTCGGGGGAGGACAACCCGGGGAACTGAAACATCTAAGTACCCGGAGGAGAAGAAATCAACCTCGAGATTCCCCGAGTAGCGGCGAGCGAAAGGGGACCTAGGCCAAACCGTGGAGCGGGCGGGCGCCAGCCCTTACCGCCCACGGGGTTGTAGGGCCTCCCGCCCGGGAGCTGGCGCTCCCGGCGGGCATCCATCCAGGGGAGCCGAACGGCATGGGAAGGCCGGCGGCACAGGGTTAGGGCCCCGTAGGCGCACCCTGGGATGGAGCCCGGTGGAGGTACCTGAGTAGGGCCGGGCACGTGAAACCCGGTCCGAACCCGGGGGGACCACCCTCCAAGCCTGAATACTCCCATGTGACCGATAGCGCACCAGTACCGTGAGGGAAAGGTGAAAAGCACCCCGGGAGGGGAGTGAAACAGTACCTGAAACCGTGCGCCCGCAAGGCGTCGGAGCAGGCTTGTCCTGTGACGGCGTGCCTTTTGTAGAATGAGCCAGCGAGTTGCTGGCACGCGGCGAGGTTAAGCTGGGAAGCGAGCCGGAGCGAAAGCGAGTCCGAAACGGGCGGTTCCAGTCGCGTGCCGCAGACGCGAAGCCGGGTGAGCTATCCCTGGGCAGGCTGAAGCGGGGGTAAGACCCCGTGGAGGGCCGAACGGACGTACGTTGAAAAGTGCGCCGATGACCTGGGGATAGGGGTGAAAGGCCTATCAAACCCGGAGATATCTCGTTCTCCCCGAAATAGCTTTAGGGCTAGCGTCGAGAGTTAACCGCCGGAGGTAGAGCACCGGATCGATGAGGGGGCTTCGCCGCCTACCGATTCGAACCGAACTCCGAATGCCGGTCGGTCCATATCTCGGCAGTCAGAGCATGTGGGCTAAGCTGTGTGCTCGAGAGGGAAACAGCCCAGACCGCCCGCTAAGGCCCCCAATTCTCAGTTAAGTGGCAAAGGATGTGCGTCCGCGCAGACAACCAGGAGGTTGGCTTAGAAGCAGCCACCCCTTCAAAGAGTGCGTAACAGCTCACTGGTCGAGTGGACATGCGCCGACAATACACGGGGCTAAACTGAGAGCCGAAGCGGCGGCAATGAGATTTCATTGGGTAGGGGAGCGTCCCCAGCGGGGCGAAGCCGGAGGGTCACCGACGGTGGACTGCTGGGGAGTGAGAATGCTGGCATGAGTAGCGAGAGACGAGAGAGTAACTCGTCCGCCGTAAACCCGAGGTTTCCTGGGCGAGGCTAATCCTCCCAGGGTCAGTCGGGGGCTAAGCCGAGGGCGGAAGCCGTAGGCGACGCGCAGCAGGTGGACATTCCTGCACCGGAGATGCACCGTCACGACCGACGGGGCGACGGATTGGGGTGGCTCGGCGGGGTTCTGGACGTCCCCGTGATGGAGCGCGGCCCGGAGACCAGGCAAATCCGGTCTCCACTAGGGCGAGGCTCCGGACGAAGCGACTGAGCGAAGCGAGTGAGCCCGTGGTCCCCAGAAAAACCCCTAGGCAGGGGCATCTCCGCCCGTACCGCAAACCGACACAGGTGGGTGGGTAGAACATACCGAGGCGATCGGGTCAACCATGGTCAAGGAACTCGGCAAAATGGCCCCGTAACTTCGGGAGAAGGGGCGCCGGCGCGTACGTGGACCCACTTGCTGGGCGAGCGGAGGCCGGCCGCAGTGAAGAGGCCCAATCGACTGTTTACCAAAAACACAGGACTCTGCAGAAGGCGAGAGCCGACGTATAGGGTCTGACGCCTGCCCGGTGCCGGAAGGTCACGCGGAGGGGTTAGCGCGAGCGAAGCCCCGAAGCCAAGCCCCGGTAAACGGCGGCCGTAACTATAACGGTCCTAAGGTAGCGAAATTCCTTGTCGGGTAAGTTCCGACCTGCACGAAAGGCGCAACGAATTGGGCGCTGTCTCGACCATGGACCCGGTGAAATTCCACTAGTCGTGAAGATGCGACTTACCCGCGGAAGGACGGAAAGACCCCGTGAACCTTCACTGCAGCTTGGCATTGGCCGCTGGCCCGTCGCGTAGAGGATAGGCGGGAGGCTTCGAAGCCCGGGCGCCAGCC
>NZ_CABWIC010000005.1:0-5513 GCF_902501455.1 Collinsella intestinalis | reverse complement strand
TTAACGTATTTAGCCACATAGAAACCAACAGCCATATAACTGGTAGCTTTAAGCGGCTCACCTTTAGCATCAACAGGCCACAACCAACCAGAACGTGAAAAAGCGTCCTGCGTGTAGCGAACTGCGATGGGCATACTGTAACCATAAGGCCACGTATTTTGCAAGCTATTTAACTGGCGGCGATTGCGTACCCGACGACCAAAATTAGGGTCAACGCTACCTGTAGGAAGTGTCCGCATAAAGTGCACCGCATGGAAATGAAGACGGCCATTAGCTGTACCATACTCAGGCACACAAAAATACTGATAGCAGTCGGCGTGTGAATCATTAGCCTTGCGACCCTCGGCAGCAAGAACCATACGACCAATATCACGAAAATAGTCACGCAAAGCATTGGGATTATCATAAAACGCCTCTAATCGGTCGTCAGCCAACGTGAGAGTGTCAAAAACGATAAACCAACCATCAGCATGAGCCTGTCGCATTGCATTCATCAAACGCTGAATAGCAAAGCCTCTACGCGATTTCATAGTGGAGGCCTCCAGCAATCTTGAACACTCATCCTTAATACCTTTCTTTTTGGGGTAATTATACTCATCGCGAATATCCTTAAGAGGGCGTTCAGCAGCCAGCTTGCGGCAAAACTGCGTAACCGTCTTCTCGTTCTCTAAAAACCATTTTTCGTCCCCTTCGGGGCGGTGGTCTATAGTGTTATTAATATCAAGTTGGGGGAGCACATTGTAGCATTGTGCCAATTCATCCATTAACTTCTCAGTAACAGATACAAACTCATCACGAACGTCAGAAGCAGCCTTATGGCCGTCAACATACATATCACCATTATCGAACTCAACGCCCTGCATACGAAAAGACAGAATCTCTTCCAAGAGCTTGATGCGGTTATCCATCTGCTTATGGAAGCCAAGCATTGGGGATTGAGAAAGAGTAGAAATGCCACAAGCCTCAATAGCAGGTTTAAGAGCCTCGATACGCTCAAAGTCAAAATAATCAGCGTGACATTCAGAAGGGTAATAAGAACGAACCATAAAAAAGCCTCCAAGATTTGGAGGCATGAAAACATACAATTGGGAGGGTGTCAATCCTGACGGTTATTTCCTAGACAAATTAGAGCCAATACCATCAGCTTTACCGTCTTTCCAGAAATTGTTCCAAGTATCGGCAACAGCTTTATCAATACCATGAAAAATATCAACCACACCAGAAGCAGCATCAGTGACGACATTAGAAATATCCTTTGCAGTAGCGCCAATATGAGAAGAGCCATACCGCTGATTCTGCGTTTGCTGATGAACTAAGTCAACCTCAGCACTAACCTTGCGAGTCATTTCTTTGATTTGGTCATTGGTAAAATACTGACCAGCCGTTTGAGCTTGAGTAAGCATTTGGCGCATAATCTCGGAAACCTGCTGTTGCTTGGAAAGATTGGTGTTTTCCATAATAGACGCAACGCGAGCAGTAGACTCCTTCTGTTGATAAGCAAGCATCTCATTTTGTGCATATACCTGGTCTTTCGTATTCTGGCGTGAAGTCGCCGACTGAATGCCAGCAATCTCTTTTTGAGTCTCATTTTGCATCTCGGCAATCTCTTTCTGATTGTCCAGTTGCATTTTAGTAAGCTCTTTTTGATTCTCAAATCCGGCGTCAACCATACCAGCAGAGGAAGCATCAGCACCAGCACGCTCCCAAGCATTAAGCTCAGGAAATGCAGCAGCAAGATAATCACGAGTATCCTTTCCTTTATCAGCGGCAGACTTGCCACCAAGTCCAACCAAATCAAGCAACTTATCAGAAACGGCAGAAGTGCCAGCCTGCAACGTACCTTCAAGAAGTCCTTTACCAGCTTTAGCCATAGCACCAGAAACAAAACTAGGGACGGCCTCATCAGGGTTAGGAACATTAGAGCCTTGAATGGCAGATTTAATACCAGCATCACCCATGCCTACAGTATTGTTATCGGTAGCAAGCACATCACCTTGAATGCCACCGGAGGCGGCTTTTTGACCGCCTCCAAACAATTTAGACATGGCGCCACCAGCAAGAGCAGAAGCAATACCGCCAGCAATAGCACCAAACATAAATCACCTCACTTAAGTGGCTGGAGACAAATAATCTCTTTAATAACCTGATTCAGCGAAACCAATCCGCGGCATTTAGTAGCGGTAAAGTTAGACCAAACCATGAAACCAACATAAACATTATTGCCCGGCGTACGGGGAAGGACGTCAATAGTCACACAGTCCTTGACGGTATAATAACCACCATCATGGCGACCATCCAAAGGATAAACATCATAGGCAGTCGGGAGGGTAGTCGGAACCGAAGAAGACTCAAAGCGAACCAAACAGGCAAAAAATTTAGGGTCGGCATCAAAAGCAATATCAGCACCAACAGAAACAACCTGATTAGCGGCGTTGACAGATGTATCCATCTGAATGCAATGAAGAAAACCACCATTACCAGCATTAACCGTCAAACTATCAAAATATAACGTTGACGATGTAGCTTTAGGTGTCTGTAAAACAGGTGCCGAAGAAGCTGGAGTAACAGAAGTGAGAACCAGCTTATCAGAAAAAAAGTTTGAATTATGGCGAGAAATAAAAGTCTGAAACATGATTAAACTCCTAAGCAGAAAACCTACCGCGCTTCGCTTGGTCAACCCCTCAGCGGCAAAAATTAAAATTTTTACCGCTTCGGCGTTATAACCTCACACTCAATCTTTTATCACGAAGTCATGATTGAATCGCGAGTGGTCGGCAGATTGCGATAAACGGTCACATTAAATTTAACCTGACTATTCCACTGCAACAACTGAACGGACTGGAAACACTGGTCATAATCATGGTGGCGAATAAGTACGCGTTCTTGCAAATCACCAGAAGGCGGTTCCTGAATGAATGGGAAGCCTTCAAGAAGGTGATAAGCAGGAGAAACATACGAAGGCGCATAACGATACCACTGACCCTCAGCAATCTTAAACTTCTTAGACGAATCACCAGAACGGAAAACATCCTTCATAGAAATTTCACGCGGCGGCAAGTTGCCATACAAAACAGGGTCGCCAGCAATATCGGTATAAGTCAAAGCACCTTTAGCGTTAAGGTACTGAATCTCTTTAGTCGCAGTAGGCGGAAAACGAACAAGCGCAAGAGTAAACATAGTGCCATGCTCAGGAACAAAGAAACGCGGCACAGAATGTTTATAGGTCTGTTGAACACGACCAGAAAACTGGCCTAACGACGTTTGGTCAGTTCCATCAACATCATAGCCAGATGCCCAGAGATTAGAGCGCATGACAAGTAAAGGACGGTTGTCAGCGTCATAAGAGGTTTTACCTCCAAATGAAGAAATAACATCATGGTAACGCTGCATGAAGTAATCACGTTCTTGGTCAGTATGCAAATTAGCATAAGCAGCTTGCAGACCCATAATGTCAATAGATGTGGTAGAAGTCGTCATTTGGCGAGAAAGCTCAGTCTCAGGAGGAAGCGGAGCAGTCCAAATGTTTTTGAGATGGCAGCAACGGAAACCATAACGAGCATCATCTTGATTAAGCTCATTAGGGTTAGCCTCGGTACGGTCAGGCATCCACGGCGCTTTAAAATAGTTGTTATAGATATTCAAATAACCCTGAAACAAATGCTTAGGGATTTTATTGGTATCAGGGTTAATCGTGCCAAGAAAAGCGGCATGGTCAATATAACCAGTAGTGTTAACAGTCGGGAGAGGAGTGGCATTAACACCATCCTTCATGAACTTAATCCACTGTTCACCATAAACGTGACGATGAGGGACATAAAAAGTAAAAATGTCTACAGTAGAGTCAATAGCAAGGCCACGACGCAATGGAGAAAGACGGAGAGCGCCAACGGCGTCCATCTCGAAGGAGTCGCCAGCGATAACCGGAGTAGTTGAAATGGTAATAAGACGACCAATCTGACCAGCAAGGAAGCCAAGATGGGAAAGGTCATGCGGCATACGCTCGGCGCCAGTTTGAATATTAGACATAATTTATCCTCAAGTAAGGGGCCGAAGCCCCTGCAATTAAAATTGTTGACCACCTACATACCAAAGACGAGCGCCTTTACGCTTGCCTTTAGTACCTCGCAACGGCTGCGGACGACCAGGGCGAGCGCCAGAACGTTTTTTACCTTTAGACATTACATCACTCCTTCTGCACGTAATTTTTGACGCACGTTTTCTTCTGCGTCAGTAAGAACGTCAGTGTTTCCTGCGCGTACACGCAAGGTAAACGCGAACAATTCAGCGGCTTTAACCGGACGCTCGACGCCATTAATAATGTTTTCCGTAAATTCAGCGCCTTCCATGATGAGACAGGCCGTTTGAATGTTGACGGGATGAACATAATAAGCAATGACGGCAGCAATAAACTCAACAGGAGCAGGAAAGCGAGGGTATCCTACAAAGTCCAGCGTACCATAAACGCAAGCCTCAACGCAGCGACGAGCACGAGAGCGGTCAGTAGCAATCCAAACTTTGTTACTCGTCAGAAAATCGAAATCATCTTCGGTTAAATCCAAAACGGCAGAAGCCTGAATGAGCTTAATAGAGGCCAAAGCGGTCTGGAAACGTACGGATTGTTCAGTAACTTGACTCATGATTTCTTACCTATTAGTGGTTGAACAGCATCGGACTCAGATAGTAATCCACGCTCTTTTAAAATGTCAACAAGAGAATCTCTACCATGAACAAAATGTGACTCATATCTAAACCAGTCCTTGACGAACGTGCCAAGCATATTAAGCCACTTCTCCTCATCCAACGCGTCAGTTTTTGACAGAATCGTTAGTTGATGGCGAAAGGTCGCAAAGTAAGAGCTTCTCGAGCTGCGCAAGGATAGGTCGAATTTTCTCATTTTCCGCCAGCAGTCCACTTCGATTTAATTCGTAAACAAGCAGTAGTAATTCCTGCTTTATCAAGATAATTTTTCGACTCATCAGAAATATCCGAAAGTGTTAACTTCTGCGTCATGGAAGCGATAAAACTCTGCAGGTTGGATACGCCAATCATTTTTATCGAAGCGCGCATAAATTTGAGCAGATTTGTCGTCACAGGTTGCGCCGCCAAAACGTCGGCTACAGTAACTTTTCCCAGCCTCAATCTCATCTCTCTTTTTGCGTTCTGCTTCAATATCTGGTTGAACGGCGTCGCGTCGTAACCCAGCTTGGTAAGTTGGATTAAGCACTCCGTGGACAGATTTGTCATTGTGAGCATTTTCATCCCGAAGTTGCGGCTCATTCTGATTCTGAACAGCTTCTTGGGAAGTAGCGACAGCTTGGTTTTTAGTGAGTTGTTCCATTCTTTAGCTCCTAGACCTTTAGCAGCAAGGTCCATATCTGACTTTTTGTTAACGTATTTAGCCACATAGAAACCAACAGCCATATAACTGGTAGCTTTAAGCGGCTCACCTTTAGCATCAACAGGCCACAACCAACCAGAACGTGAAAAAGCGTCCTGCGTGTAGCGAACTGCGA
>NZ_CABWIC010000004.1:0-21193 GCF_902501455.1 Collinsella intestinalis | reverse complement strand
GGAGCAATACATGAGATACTATCGCGACGAGCGCATCAAGGAGTCATTGGGCTGGATGAGTCCAATGCAGTACAGGAAATCGCTTGGCTTGGCGGCCTAGCGTCTCCAGAGTTTGGGGCGCATCCCCCAGGCACAAAATGAGACTCTCGTCATCGGCTCGGCTGGCAACCTGCCAAAACCGCGAAAAGTCTCACTTTGTGCCTGTCCCCAATTGAGACGTTAGGGACGGGAGACGCTGGCGTTTTGGACCAAGCGTGGCGGGAGCACCCGCTCCTCGAACGGACCCGGAGTGCCGTCCTTGGCCTCGACTCGGGCGAGCAACAGCTCGAGCGCATGATCGGCCAGCTCCTCGACGTCCTGCTCGATAGCGGTGAGCGCGGGCTCGAACAGCGCATCGGCGGCGGAGTTGTCGTAACTCACAAGCGAGTAGTCGCGCGGCACGCGCTTGCCGTGCGCGTGCAGGCACTTGAGCACGCCGAGGGCGATGTTGTCGGAGCTCGCAAAAATCGCCGTGGCATCGGAGGCCACAATACGCTCAGCGGCACGGCAGCCGTCGGCGATGTAATAATCGCTCTCGAACACCAGGTCCTCGCCAAAGGGCGCGCCGGCCTCGGCAAACGCGCGCCGGCAGCCGGCCAGGCGATCGCGGCCGGTGTGCGATGCAGTGTTCACCACGCACGCGATACGGCGATGTCCCTCGTCGAGCAGGTGCTTGGTTGCCAGGTATCCGCCGAGCTCGCTGTCGAATCGAACCTTGTCGCCAGGCGCGTTCTCAATCGAGCGGTCGACCATCACCACGGGCACGATGCCCGCCTCGAGCTGCTCCATGAGCAGGGGATCGGGCGAGACCTCCTCCGCGGCGACGAGGAAGATGCCGTCGACACCGCGGTTGATCAGCAGACGAACCAGGTCGGCGTCGTTCTCGGTCTTGCCATCGGAGTTCATGATGAACAGGGCGTATCCGCGCTCGCGGCAGCGCACCTCGAGGTTGCGGGCAAACGAGGAGAAGAAGCGACTCATGATGTTCGGCACGATGAGACCGAGGGTCCTCGACTGCTGCATGACGAGGCTGCGCGCGATCTGATTGGGCACATAGCGCTTCCGCGCGGCGACTTCCTTGATGCGCCGACGATTCTCATCCGAGATGCGGCAGGGACGGTCGTTGAGAACGAGCGACACCGCCGACGGTGACAGACCGACTTCCTGCGCAATTTCCTTGAGCGTGACCTTTGTCGCCATGCTACACCCCCATAAACGAACGAAGGACGTACGTTCCCATACGTCCAACGGTTCATTTTCCTCTTTTGCGGGTGATGGTCAACGCCTTTACCACTGAGCGGCGCCCCACACACGACGGGCGGTCGGCTCGTCTTGGGCCCTCACAAAGCAATCATTCGAAGTAGTGCATCTTGTTCGTCGGAAACGCGATGGTCACCGCGAAGTACTCCCCCGGCGCCGATTGCGCGCGCACCGCGAGCCCCATCTTGTCGCAGAGGCGCTTGACCAGGTACAGGCCTATGCCCGTGGCGCGCTTGCCCGAACGCCCGTTCTCGCCGGTGAAGCCGCGGTCGAACACGCGCGCCAGATCGGCCTGCTCGACGCCGCAGCCGTTATCGCGCACCTCCAACTCGATGCGTTCGCTCGACAGCCCCTCATCGCACAGGCGACTTGAGAACACCAGCTCGGCACCCTCGCCCGCAGCGTATTTCGCGCTGTTCTGGATGAGCTGCCCCAAGATGAAGTTCATCCATTTCTCATCCGTGAACACCGTCTGCTCCAGATCGATGCGATACGGAGCCACGTGCGCCCCCATCAACACGCGCGCATTGGCGCGCACCGCATCACCCACGAGTTTTTGCAAGCTATAGGGGCGGATCAGGTAGTCGCGGTCGAGCGACTCGGACCGGGCGAAGAACAGCGCCTGCTCGATGAAGCCCTCGACGCGGTCGAGCTCCTCGCCGAGCGCCTCGGTCTTCTCGAGCAGCACCTCGCCCGTCTCGTCGGCGGGCAGGCTCTCCATGAGGTTCTCGAGCATGAGGTGCGCAGCGGCCAGGGGCGACTTTGCCTCGTGGACCCAGGTCTCGACGTATTCGCGATAATCCTGAGCCTGACGGCGATACTCCGAGACGTCGTCGTTGGCGGCCTTCGACACGGCACTCAGGGCCTCGTAGGCAAGCCTGCCCTCCGGGTAGTCGGGCTCGTCCACCATCTCGAAGATCCACAGCGGATGCTCGAGGTCGTCGGTGCAGGCGGCAAGATCCCCATAGAACGGGCGCTTGCGACGATAGTCGATGGCGATCGAGAGAAGCCCCGCCCCCACGACCACGCCCGCCACGAGCAGGGAGAGGCCCACACTCGCACCCGAGACCAGCAAAACGAACGCGCTGAGAGCCGCGGCCGCGACCGACAGGGCGAGCGTGGGCCAATGCGACCCCATGAATTTCGCGAAGCTCATAGCCTGCGCTCCCCTACACCGAATACCCGCGTCCGCGGTGCGTGGTGAGATAACCCGTGATGCCGATCTTCTCGAGCGTCGCGCGCAGGCGGTTGATGTTCACCGTGAGGGTGTTATCGTCCACGAACGCATCGGAGTCCCATAGGTCGCGCATGATGGCCTCGCGACTCACGATCGCGCCCGCGTGGCCGATGAGCAGGGAGAGGATGCGCATCTCGTTTTTGGTGAGTTCGATGCTTCGACCGGTGTCGACGGCGGTGGCCGTGGATCGAGACAAATCGAGCGACACCCCGTTATGCACGAGCTCGTGAGAGGTCTCGCCAGAGCCCTGCACACGGCGAAGCAGCGCCTGCACGCGCGCGACGAGCACGCGGGCGCTGTAAGGCTTGGGAATGAAATCGTCCGCGCCCATGGTCATGCTCATGACCTCGTCGACCTCGGTCACACGCGAGGTGAGAACGATGACGGGGATATCGGACTGCTGGCGCAACTCGCGGCAGATGAGCTGGCCGTCCGTACCGGGCAGGGTGAGGTCGAGCAGCACGAGGTCGGGTCGGGCGGCGAGGATATCGTCGACCACGCGATCGAACGTGAGGCAGTAGGACACCTCGAAGCCCTGGCGCTCGAGCACCTCGATGACCTCGTTGCGAATGGGTGCGTCGTCCTCGACCACGAATATGCGCGCCATTCCCCTGTCGCCTTCCTCTTCATCCCCTGGCGGCCGTTGTGAAACGCCCGCCCTACGTTGCTTTGGTCCATTATGACGCGACCCGCCGCATGCGAAGGCGGCGGGTCGGCGAGGTTTCAGCAATGTAAGCCTCATGAGCGCGAGCCGTGATCGAGAGGCGCCGTGGCAACAGCGGCAGTGCGACCGGCGCATCGGGAAACGCGGAGACGGGACCGCAGTGCAAGCCGAGCTACTTGAAGAGCTTTGCCAGACCATCTGCGAAGGCGTGGGCCGTCGCCAGGGCCTCGGCGGAAACGGGCACGGAAGCCGCTTGCTCGTCTCCGACCACCACACCGTGCTCGTCGGAGATGAGGAAGACGACGCTCCCCTCTTCGACAACGGCGAGGGCGTCCGCAAGACGGGCGTCGTCCCCCAAGGCGCGCACGGCCTCGCGGCCCTGCGTGGCGGCAAGCTGCTCCACAAGGGTCGCGGCACCGCAGAGATGCTCATCGGACGCGGCGAAAACCAGCATGCGCCCCTCGGGCGTCACCGCGGCCAGCAGCTCGGGGGCGACGCCGGTCTTGGCCTGCTCGCGGCGGGCCTCCTCCGCACGGGCAATCAGGGCATCGCGGGACCGGTCGGTGAGCGGCTCATAGGGGCCCACACTCATGAGAGCGTCGCCGTTGACGTCGATCACCGTCATGAGCACGCCATTCGGATCTTGATAGTCGCCGGCGGCGAGAGACCATTCGACGTGCTGCTTGGCCCATGAGAGCATGTTGGTGGTGAGCGGAGCACCGTTCACCACGCGCTGGGAAAGCGCGCGGATGTGCCTGTTCAGCATGGGTACGCCGCGGCGGGCCATGCGCCAGCGACACACGAGCGCCGGCTCAGCGAGCTCGAACCTCCCGCCGCCGCGCTCCTGCTCGGCGCAAAACTGCTCGTACGTGGCGCACTCCTCAGCTGAATTGAAAAACGGCTCAAGCTCGCTCAACGCTGCTCCTCTCCTGCCATGTGTAATGAGGGACGGGCGAATTACACATCGAGCCGCACGTGGCGGCCCGATGCGTTCTAATGCGCCGGGATGTGTAATTCGCACCCGTCCCTCATTACACATCCCGGCGCTCGACAAACGCTGTTTTGTCGCCTTAGTGGCGGAAGTGGCGCGTGCCGGTGAAGACCATTGCGATGCCGTGCTCGTTGCAGGCGTCGATGGACTCCTCGTCGCGCACGGAACCGCCGGGCTGGATGATGGCGGTCACGCCATGGGCGGCCAGGGTGTCCACGTTGTCGCGGAACGGGAAGAACGCGTCGGAAGCGCAGGCGTAACCGCCGGCCTCCTGGCCAAGACGCTCGCAGACCTCATCGGCGCGCTGGCAGGCCAGCAGCGCGGAATCGACGCGGTTGGGCTGACCGGGGCCCATGCCGATGCCCATCTCGTTCTTGGCGATAAGGATGGCGTTGGACTTGACGGTCTTGCAGACCTTCCAGGCGAACATGAGGTCGCGCATCTCGGCGTCCGTGGGCTTGCGCTCCGTGGGGAACGTGAAGGTCGCGGGGTCCTCCTCGACCGTGTCGACGCGCTGGACGAGCATGCCGCCGTCGACGGTGCGCATCTCGAGCTTGGCGTGGCCCGCGGCACCGCCGGTGGCCAGAACGCGCAGGTTGGCGCGCTTGGAGAGGCGCTCGAGGGCCTCGGGCGTGAAGCTCGGGGCGATGAGAACCTCGACGAAGAGTTTGTCACGGTCGGCGAAGTGCTCGACGAGCGACAGCGGGACCTCACGATTGACGGCGACGATGCCGCCGAAGGCGCTCTTGGGATCGCAGGCGAAGGCGCGGTCGTAGGCCTCGGTCACGTCGGCGGCGACGGCGGAACCGCAGGGGTTCTGGTGCTTGAGAATCACCACGCCGGGCTCGTCGAGCTCACGCACGGCGTTCCAGGCGGCCTCGGCGTCGAGGAAGTTGTTGTAGGACAGCGGCTTGCCCTGGAGCTGCTCGGCGCCCACGAGCGGGGCCTCCGAGGAGAAGAGCGGGGCGTTGGCGGCGTCGAAACGGTAGACCGCGGCGGCCTGATGCGGGTTCTCGCCGTAGCGCAGGTCCTGGGCCTTCTCGAGATTGACGGACATCGCGGCGGGGGCGGCGAACTCGCCATCGGCGGTGAGGACCGCGTCGGCGCAACCGGACTCGGCCTGGGCGGCGAGCCAGGTGGAAATGGCGCCGTCATAGGCAGCCGTGGTGGTGTAGACCTTCACCTGGAGACGGCGGCGCGTCTCGAGCGTGGTGGCGCCGTCGTTGGCACGCATCTCGGCGAGGACCGCCTCGTAATCGGCCGGGTCGGAAACCACGGTCACGGCGTCGGCGTTCTTGGCGGCGGAGCGCAGCATGGACGGGCCGCCGATATCGATGTGCTCGATGGCATCCGCGAAGGTGACGTCGGGGTTGGCAACGGTCTTCTCGAACTCATAGAGATTCACGACCACCATGTCGATCATACCGATGCCATGCTCGGCAGCCTCGGCCATGTGCTGCTCGGAATCGCGACGGGCCAGCAGGCCGCCGTGGACCTTGGGGTGCAGCGTCTTGACGCGGCCGTCCATCATCTCGGGGAACCCGGTGTACTCCTCGATGGGCGTCACGGGAACGCCACCGTCGACCAGAGCCTTTGCCGTACCGCCGGTCGAGATGACCTCGACGCCGAACTCCTCCTTGAGCGCACGGGCGAACTCGACCACGCCGGTCTTGTCCGTCACCGAGATCAACGCGCGGGAAACCTTCCCCTGGGAAGCCATGGACCCTCCTTCGCACAGGTGGGGCCGCCTCATCCGGCAACCCCCCGTTACATACGCCTCTACTGTACCGCAGGAGGCGGGGCGCGCGCGGCTCGCCAGGGGCCCTTTTGGATTACTTGCCGAGAAAACATGGCCTTTGCGCGGAGAATCTGAGAGTGCGGGGCGACTTCACGCGTACGACACACACAACCCGCGGGCAGGTGGTACAAACAGTGGTGATATGACAGGAGGTTCCATGGTCTCGCGCGTCACGTACCGACCCTTCGAGGAAGAAGACTTCGAAGAGCTCGCCGCCATCTTGCAACAGACTTGGCACAACGAGGGCCCCTCGCCCGAATACGGCTTTCTCGAGGCGTGCAACGACCTCTCCTATTCGCTTTCCATTTCCACGTTCTCCCAGGTTGCGCTTGTCGATGACAAGCCGTGCGGCATCGTGCTCGCCTGCCCTGACCCTTCGCGCCCGCGCTCGAATAAGCGCTGGTTCACCATCTCCAAGGACTACTTCCGCCGCATGCGCGAGCTCGAGCCCGAGGCAGCGGCCGCGTACTGGCATGGCGTTCAGCTGACCGAGTCCAAGAACGACTCCCTGCTCGCCAAGAGCGGCTACGCCGGTTCGACCGAGATCACCCTCCTCGTCGTGAGCAGCTCCGCACGCGGTATGGGCATTGGCAGCGTGTTGGTGGACGCCGCAACGACCCACCTCACCGAACTTGGTGCCAACCGCGCCTTCCTCTACACCGACACCGACTGCACCTGGCAGTTCTACGAGCACCACGGCTTCAAGCGCGCAGGCACCTACCGCAGCACGCGCGATGAGCGCCGGCTGCTCCCCAAGGAGATGTACGTCTACGGGCTCGACCTGAGCGCGTAGGCAGGTGGAACCGGGCGACGCGGGTGTCCGCGCCCGTTGCGCCCACGGCTTCGGCGCATCCCGAAAACTTCGGAGCGCCCTAAACATCTTCGGTGCACCTTTTAAAACTCGGAGCACCTGGTAACCATTTTCGCGCATGAATTTGGTCACCAGGTGCTCCGAAGTTTTATATGTGCACCGAAGTTCTCAGGGTGCGCCGAACATGCTCGGAGCGCCCCGCATCGACCGGGCCGAACGGGCGGCTAGAACGTACCGCCGCCGCCTCCGCCGACACCGCCGCCTCCGCCACCGGAGAAGCCTCCGCCAAATCCACCGGCGGAGCTATTGGAACTCGAGGCGAGCTCCGCAACCGTGGCCTGATATACATCGTGCATCTCGCTCATCGGCGAATGCAAGCTGCCATGCGAGTAATACCACCAGTAGCTCGGGTAGTAGTACATTCCGTTCTCGTCCACCCGACGGTCGACCGGCACGGCGTCCGCCAGCTGGCGCAGAACCTCGTCGCTCACACCAAAGGCGACGGCCAGGACGAGCATCTTGTTCCACAGGATGAGATCACCGGGAACCGCGTCGTCCAGATTGGTGAAGTCCTCGAGCCAACGCTCGAGCGCCTGGCAGCGATTGAGCAGCTCAACGGCCTCGGGCGAATGGACGTTCGTGCGCTCGGCAATGACCGCCGCGGCGATGGCAAGAGCGCCGCCAAGGATGATGAGCGGTAAATTGACGCCATCGGTGAAGATTGCAAAGGCTATGCACCCGAACACGATGAGGGCGGCGAGGGCCGCCGGGGCATACCTGAAGGTATCGGGTGCGAGGTTGGTGAGATTACGGCGCTCGAGTTCCGCCAGAACCTGGTCCTTGAAGGACTGCATGTACTCGCCCACGCTCTCCTGGTTTTGGAAAGCGCCGAACCGCACCTCGTCGCCGTTCTTGGCATCGGGCCCAAAGTACAAATCGATCGCCGCCAAATCAATCGAATCGGTGATGCGTTCGCGCGCCGCAAGCTCGATCGAGTACTCCTCGACCTTCTTCTCGCCCAAGCCGAGGAACCTGTCCTCGGTGCGCGTCTCGTGCTTGATCTTGATCACGCGGTCGTCCGTGAGCTTCATCAAAGTCGCCACGAACGCGCAATCCTGCACCGTGCCGCTGTACACCAGGGCCGAGAGGACCGCCGGGTGATCGTTCGACGGCAAGTCGCGGAAGTACGTCTCGTCAAAAACGGGCTTGGGGCTCGCATACCTGGTTTTACGCAGGTAGACAACGACACCGAGCATGATTGCGGGTGCGACGGTCAATACGGCGGTACCCGCGAAGGCCACCTGCCGTGCGCCCTCGCGCTGGGCGTTGGCCTCCTCCGCCCATGCCGCCTCCTCGGACAGCACGCTCTCGAGACGAGGCTCGCCGGAAGGAGCGAGGCCGGGCACCCAGTCGATGGGAAACGTCGCGCGGACCTCGGCGAACTGACCGGCGCGCACCACGGGAGCCTCGAGCGTCACATGTGGATTGCCCGGCTCGGCGGTATCGAGGGAAACCTCGCCGTCGAGCGGACCGTGGCCCCAGGCGCGCAGCTTCGCGTCGCTGGAGCTCGAGGTTGCCGGCGTGCCCGCGGCAGCACCGGCGAACGTCACGTCCAAGCGAACGTCTTCGGCGTCCTCCTCCCATTCGGACCCGATGAACTGCCAGTAGAGCTCGGCGGTATCCGGCCACGCCATGACGGCGCCCTCGATCATGTAGCTGACCCAAATGGTCGCCTCGTCGCCGTCCTCGCGCGGGATGAAAACCTTGAGGCGCAGAGAATCACCCAGGTTCTCGACCGTATAGACATGACCATCGCCGGAGTTCGCCGAGGAAACCTCCTGCATGGGCTGCGAAGCGCGACGGGCATCGGCCTCGTCCTCGGGGGCGTCGTCGAGCTCGCGCACGTCGAGCACCGAAACCGCGGACGCGCTCCCCTGCTCGTTGTCGGCGAAGGGAATGTCCCAGTACACGCCGTTGGCCGTGTCCTCGAAGGCAAAGGTGCGGGCCTCGGTCACGAACAGGTCACCATTCTCCATGACCTGCGCCTGAATGTGCACGCTCGGCAAGGCATACGTGTCGGCGTGGGCGGCATGGGGAAATGCAAGCGTCGCAGCAAAGGCGACAAGGATGGTCAGCGCGGGCAGCAGAAGCGCACGCAGCGCGGCGCGAACGAGCGGGCGAGGGCGTGAAAGGAAGGTGGGCATGCAAGCCGCCTTTCTCCGAGTCGAACATGCGCACATTGTACCCGCACGTATGCACCGCGGGTCCAAGTGTTTCGCAAACGGCAATTCGGCAAACGAGCCCGTGCGCAGACTTATAAGCGAGCCTCATGGGCTCGCTTCTTAATTTCGACTGGCGGAGAGCTGGGGATTCGCCGGGCGGCTGGCGCCGCCCTCCTCCCGCTGCGCGCCTGCGGCGCTTGCGGGCTTCGCTGGAAAACGGCTCCGCCGTTTCCTCAGCTCCGCACCCCTAATGGGGTTCGAATCCACGGAGCGGCAACAAAAAAGCGAGCCTCATGGGCTCGCTTCTTAATTTCGACTGGCGGAGAGCTGGGGATTCGAACCCCAGAAGGGCTTTGCGGCCCTTACTCGCTTAGCAGGCGAGCACCTTCGGCCTCTCGGTCAGCTCTCCGGAACAGCCAGACGATAATAACGCACTTCCGCGGGCTTGACCAGGGCGTGGAAGCAACAATTCAAAACTAGCCCAAGAAACCGGGCACCACCACGAAGTTATCGCGGTGCGCTCGCACTTGGTTCCATTTGAATCCCTCGACCAAGTGTGCCGCGGAACACGGTGCAGCGTCGGGCTTTAGGCCCAGCGCATGCGCGAGGCGCCCCAAAAGCTCCTCGGGCGTGCCGAAGCGGCGACGCAGCTCCCTCATATCGAGATCGCGATCGCGCTTGGACAGACGCCGCCCGTCCGGCGCCACCAGCAGCGGAACGTGCGCATACTCGGGATGCCCATAGCCGAGCATATCCTGCAGATATAGCTGACGCGCCGTCGACCCCAATAGATCGCAGCCTCGCACAACCTCCGTGACACCCATGGCGGCATCGTCCACGACGACGGCGAGTTGGTAGGCAAAGACGCCGTCGCTGCGCCGCACGAGAAAGTCTCCGCATTCACGTGCAAGGTCCTCGACATGCACGCCATACGTGCGGTCGGTGAACCTCACCGTACGCGACGGCGAGGCTACAGGCATGCGAGGTGCCATGGCGAGCGCGTCCGAGCCATCCGCCGCAGGCACCCTCAGGCGCATCGCGGGCGGCCGGACAGCCGAACGCTCCGCCACCTGCTCAGGCGTTAGATTCCTACACGTCCCCGCATACACGGGCGTGCCGTCACTGGCATGAGGGGCACTCGCGGCATGGAGCTCGGCCCGCGTGCAAAAACAGGGGTATACCAGCCCAAGCGAATCGAGCCGCCGCAACGCATCTTCATAGAGGTCAAGCCGCTCGGTCTGGTAATACGGACCCTCATCCCAATCGAGCCCCAACCAGCGCAGATCGTCCATGAGCAACTCGGCCCACGGACCGCTGCGGGCACGGTCGTCCAGATCCTCGATGCGCAGCACGAGCTTGCCACCCTGGCTGCGAACCGAAAGCCATGCCAAAAGCGAAGCCGCGACGTTCCCTAAATGCATGCGACCCGTCGGCGACGGGGCGAAGCGTCCAACGACCGGCCGCGCATCGGCCACCCGCGCACCTTGCGAAAACACCCCGCGAACACCCTCGAGGTTTTCTGCCGATCCCATCATGCGGTCGCTACGCCCACGGGTCGCGCTCGAACAGGGGTTCAGGATCAGGGCGACGATCGGAATACGGGTCGTAACCGTCGTCGTCCTCATTCTCCGCGCGGATGCACGGATCGTCGTACTCCGAAACGCCAGTTTCCTCGCCCGTCCTCTGCGGCTCGGCCATGAGCCCTCCCCTCGCAAAGGCCGACCCTCCGTGCGAACGCACGTGGGCCGGCACCCTTTCAGTTCTCTGTATCAGCAGGATATACGATAGCGGCTGCAGCCGCTTCTATACCCGCGGTCGCACATCAAGCCAGCCAAAAACGGGCGCCGGCTGCAGCACGCAACCGGCGCCTGTCGTCAATGCGGCATTTCTTACACGACGACGAACGAGCCATCCTCGTCGACGTCGATCTTCACCTCGTCGCCCTCGCGCACGCGGCCGTCGATGATGGCACACGCGATCGCGTCGACCACCTCGCGCTGAATGAGGCGCTTGAGCGGACGGGCACCGAACACCGGGTCCAAGCCGCCCTCGGCGAGCAGCTGCTTGGCGCGCGGCTCGATCGTAAGCGTCATGCGCTCCTTGGCCAGACGGCGACGCACGTCGGCGAGCTGGATGTCGACGATCTTCTCGATCTGGGCCATGCCGAGCGGGTGGAACACCACGATGTCGTCGATGCGGTTCAGGAACTCGGGCCTGAAGGTGTGGCTCATGGCCTCATCCACCAGACGGCGCATCTCGGCCTCGTCACGGCCTGCGTACTCGGCGATCGCATTCGAACCAACATTGCTCGTCATGATGATGATCGTGTTCTTGAAGCTCACCTGGCGCCCCTGGCCGTCGGTGAGGCGGCCGTCATCGAGCACCTGCAAAAGCACGTTGAACACGTCCGGGTGCGCCTTCTCCATCTCATCCAGCAGGATGACGGAGTAGGGCCTGCGGCGAACCGCCTCGGTGAGCTGACCGCCCTCGTCGTACCCCACGTATCCGGGAGGTGCACCGATGAGGCGCTGGACGCTGAACTTCTCCATGTACTCGGACATGTCGATGCGCACAAGCGCACGCTCGTCGTCGAACAGGCACTCGGCAAGCGCCTTGGCCAGCTCGGTCTTGCCCACGCCGGTGGGGCCGAGGAAGAAGAAGCTGCCGATGGGGCGATCGGGGTCGGACAGGCCTGCGCGGCTGCGGCGTACGGCGGCGGCCACTGCGCGCACGGCCTCGTCCTGACCGATGACGCGCTCGTGCAGCTGGTCCTCGAGGTGCGACAGCTTCTCCAGTTCGCCCTGCATCATCTTGGCAACGGGCACGCCGGTCCACGAGCTCACAACCTCGGCGATCTCGTCGGAGGTGACCTCCTCCTTGAGGGAGTTCTCCCCCTCCTTTTGCTCAGCAAGCTGCTCCTCGCCCTCACGCACCTGGGCCTCCAGGCCCGGAATCACGCTGAAGCGCAACTCGGAGGCGCGGGCAAGGTCGCCATCGCGTGTCGCGCGGGCCTCCTCGCCACGGGCCTCGTCCAGCTGGGCCTTGAGCTCCTGAACACGGTCGATGGCGTTCTTTTGGTTGAGCCAGCCGGCCTTAGCGACGTTGAGCTTCTCTTGGACCTCGGCGATATCCTGACGCAGCGCCTCCAAGCGCTCGGCGGAAGCCGCGTCGGTCTCCTTCATTAGAGCCTGCTCCTCGATTTGCATCTGCGTGAGCTGGCGCGTGATGGCGTCGATCTCGACCGGCATGGAGTCCAGCTCCATCCGCAGGCGGCTCGCCGCCTCGTCCACCAGGTCGATGGCCTTATCGGGCAGGAAGCGGTCGGCGATGTAGCGGCTCGAGAGGTCCGCGGCAGCCACGAGCGCACCATCGGTGATGCGCACGCCGTGGAAGATCTCGTACTTCTCCTTGAGACCGCGCAGAATCGACACCGTGTCCTCCACGCTCGGCTCGCCCACGAACACCTGCTGGAAGCGGCGGGCGAGGGCGGCGTCCTTCTCGATGTACTTGCGGTACTCGTCGAGCGTGGTGGCGCCGATCGCGTGCAGGTCACCGCGGGCGAGGGCGGGCTTTAAGATATTGCCCGCGTCCATGGAGCCTTCCGTGGCGCCGGCGCCCACGATGGTGTGGAGCTCGTCGATGAACAGGATCACGCGACCCTCGGACTTTTCGACCTCCTTGAGCACGGCCTTCAGGCGGTCCTCGAACTCACCGCGGAACTTGGCGCCCGCCACCAGCGCGCTCATGTCGAGCTCGATGAGGTCGCGGTCGCGCAACGTGCTGGGAACGTCGCCCGCGACGATGCGCTGGGCGATGCCCTCGACGATGGCGGTCTTGCCCACGCCGGGCTCACCGATGAGCACCGGGTTGTTCTTGGTGCGGCGGGAGAGGACCTGGATGGTGCGGCGGATCTCCTCGGTGCGGCCGATCACCGGGTCGAGCTTGCCGGCGCGCGCCAGGTCGCAGATGTTGCGACCGTACTGCTCAAGGGCCTCGAACTCGGTCTTGGAGTCCGCCGAGGTCACGCGATCGTCACCGCGGAGTTCCGTGTACACCTCCTCGATGCGCTCGCGCGTCACGCCGGCGTCGGCCAGGATGCGGCCGGCCTCGCCCTTGTCCTCGGCAAGCGACATGAGCAGGTGCTCGGTCACCACGAAGTTGTCGCCCATCTTGGCGGCCTTCTTCTCCGCGCGCTCGAGCACGCGCGTGAGGTCGCTGCCAAGTTGCTGCTGGGCGCCCTCGACCTTGGGCGCGCGGGAGATGGCCTGCTGGGTGGCGTTCGCAAGCTGGGCGGGGTCGGCGCCGATGCGCTCGATGATCACGGAAATGTTGCGCTCCCCGCTGGTGAGCAGCGCCGCAAGCAGATGAATCGGCTCCACGGCGCCGGCCTGCGCGTCGGCCGCAATGCCGATGGCGTTTTGCAGGGCCTCCCGCGAAGTCATGGCAAGCTTGTCGATTCTCATGGAATCACCCTCTCTCGCAACCCTTTTGGCCATCACCTCAATTGAGGGACTGTCCCTCAATTGAGGTGGCCGAGTCGAACCAGGCCACGGGGTTGCATCCGGCCGCCCTACGGGGCGGCGCACTGTGTTATCGAGAGGTATTGTTGCCGAGGCGCGCTTGATTTATACCAGAATCTAAGTCTCCATACATAAGATTTTCTTAGTGTATGAATGAGGGGTCAGTCATGGTCGACGCACGCCGGACCCGCGGGATGAGCAGCAAGATCCCGCAAGGCCGGCGCCGCGCCGACGCCCAACCTCACACGAGCATCTGGCGGATCGCGGCGCGCCGTTGCACGCAGCGCCCAGCGTTACACCCCCCGGCCAAAGCCATCCTTTATTCCGAAGTCAGCCGATTCAAAATGTAGTCGTAATTCTCGCGCCGGTGTGGCACGGTGCAGGCGCTGCAGTCCTTGATGCGCGCACCATCGGCACCGTCTATATAGGTGTAGTTCCCACCGCAATCCTCGCCCAGGCGATACAGCGGGCAAAAGCAGAACAGGCAGTTCAGATCATCGGCCGGCATATCGTGACACGGGTAGAACTCGCAGGCGCTGTGATTGAAAAAGCGATAATTCTCGCTTAAGGGCACATCGCTCATGTCGCCGTTCTCCTTCTCGTCCGCATCCCTTTCGCTCCGCGCCGGAAACCTCAATTGAGGGACTGTCCCTAAATTGAGGTTTTACAGGTCGCCACCGCCGAGCAAGCCGCGCAGGACCTTCTCGGGATCGGCGGAGCCGTCGCGCGGGGCGAGCGCGGTAATACGCTTTTGCATCTTGAGCTCATGGAGCTCATCCTCAAGCTGCCGAACGCGAGAGCGCAGCTTTTCGGCCTCGAGTTCACGAGCCTCGGCGCGCTCCTTCATGTCCAGGATGCGCACCACGCCAGCGAGGTTGATGCCCTCGTCGGTAAGCTGGTTGATGAGTTCGAGGCGTTCGATGTCAGCTTGGGAGTACAGGCGCGTATTGCCGCCCGAGCGCTTGGGATTCACCAGGCCCTTGGACTCGTACACGCGCAGCGTCTGGGGATGCATGCCCGTGAGCTCCGCGGCAACGGAGATCATATACAGCGGTTTGTTACGGCTCTCTTCGGTCATGCTTCCCCCATCCGATCGAATCATCGAATCCTATTGTACGCGTCGCGCGCCGGGGTGCAGCGACCCGGCGCGCGACGCTGTGTAAAATGCATCCGTCCCCAAATTACACATGTGGACTGGAGCGGGTGGTGCAATTTGCACCCGTCCCCAATTACACAGTGGGGCGATAGGTGCGCTCATCGGCGTCGCGGAGCTTCTCCAGGGCCGCGCGCTCCTTTTCCGTCAGGCTCATGGGCACCTTCACGCTCACCGTGGCGAGCAGGGCGCCGGTATGGCCCGAGCGCTTCACATCGGGCATGCCCATGTCCTTGAAGCGGAAACTCTTGCCCGACTGGGTCCCCGCGGGGACCTTGAGGCGCAGCGTCTTGCCCGAGGGCGTGGGCACGTCGACCGTGCAACCCAGGGCGGCCTCGTACATGGAAACCGGCACATCGATCGCAACGTCGGCGGACTTGCCGCGACGCTTGAACACCGGGTGGTCGGCGACGTGGAACTCGATGAGCATGCTGCCGCGCGGACCACCGTTCACGCCGTACTCGCCATGATTCTTGTACCGCAGCTTCATACCATCGTAGCAACCGGCGGGAATCGTCACCTCGATTGTGTCGCTCTCCCCCGTGGAGGGAATGCGATGCGTCACGCTGCGCTTGGCGCCGTGCAGGGCCTCGTCGAACGTCACATCGATCACAGCGCGCAGATCGTTGCCCTTGCGCGCACGGGCGCGGCCGCCCCCGAACATGTCGCCGAAATCGAATGACGTGGGATCGGCGCCATATGCGCCGCTCACGCCCTCGCCACGGAACATGCTGCCAAAGATGTCGGCCATCGACGGACCGCCGGCGCCGCCGGCATACGTATAGCCGCCCTGACCGGGAATGCCGCCGAACTGCAGCATCATGTCGTACTCTTTGCGCTTGTCCGGATTGGACAGCGTCTCATACGCCTCGGAGATCTCCTTGAACTTCGCCTCGTCGCCACCGCGATCGGGATGGTACTTCTGAGCCAGCTTACGAAACGCCGACTTGATCTCCTTGTCGGAGGCGTTCTTGCTTACGCCCAGCACATCGTAAAAGCTCTTAGATGAAGGCATGTGAACCCTCCCTTCTCAAGGAGGGCCCCGGGCGTCTCATCCCAGGGCCCTGCCTGAATCGTGCATATGTGCAACCGCGAACCGCTACTCGGTCTCGGCCTCAGCGTCCTCGTCGTCCTCGACGATCACCGGGCGGGTCTCGCCGCCGTAGGTCACGGTGACCATGGCGGGACGCAGCACCTTGCCACCCATGCGGTAGCCCTTCTGGTACACATCGTTGACGGTCTCGTCATACTGAGACGCGTCCTCCACGCGACCAACGGCCTGGTGGATGTTGCAGTCGAAGGCCTCCCCCTTGGGGTCGATCGCCTCGACGCCCTCACCGTCAAACACGCTGAGCAGCTTGGAGCGAACCGCGTCCACGCCGTCGACGAACTGCTTGAAGTCATCGGCAAGCTCCTGGGTGCGGGCGTGATCGAGCGCGCGCTCCATATCGTCCACCACGGGCAACAGGGCCTCGATGAGCTTCTCGGTGGCGCGGGCGCGCTCGTCAAGGCGCTCCTGGGCGGTGCGGCGACGGTAATTCTCCCAATCGGCCTGCAGGCGGGCGTGACGGTTCACGGCATCGGTAGCCTTTGCCTCGGCAGCCTCACGGGCGTCCTCGGCGGCGGCAAGCTGCTCGCGGGCCTCGGCCAGATCCGCTGCGGCCTTCTCGTACTTCAACTTGAAATCGTTGTCCGCAGCCTCCTCACCGGCGCGGATGGCGGCCTCGACCATCTCCTCCTCGGTCATCTCCTCGGTTTCGTCGGCCATGACGGCTGCCTCCTTCTCAATGGTTGTATCGGCGGAATCAGGTGCCTGCGCGGATGCCTCGACGGCGTCCTCCACGGGTATCTTCACGTCCGTCTCCTTATCATGCAAAGGGCGGCCGGCTCGCCAGCTGGCAGGCCGGCCGCCCGAACTCTCATGCGGCGCTCACGCGCGGGGCGCGCGGCGGATGCGTCTCAAGGAGCTTACTCCTCGTCGTCGACGACCTCGTACTCGGCGTCAACCACGTCGTCGGCGGCAGCAGCGCCGTCGGCACCGGGCGCGGCGGCCTGAGCGTCGGCGTACACCATCTGGGCAAGCTCGTACGCCACAGATTGCAGGGCCTCGCCGGCAGACTTGATGGCCTCGATGTCGGAGCCCTCGAGCGCCTTCTTGGCGTCGGCGATGGCGGACTCGGCCTTGGACTTGAGATCGCCGGAAACCTTGTCGCCCAGCTCGGCGAGGGTCTGCTCGGTGGAGTAGCACAGGGAGTCGGTCTGGTTGCGGGCCTCGACTTCCTCCTTCTGCTTCTTGTCCTCCTCGGCGTGGGACTCGGCGTCCTTCACCATGCGGTCGACTTCCTCGTCGGAAAGCGCGGTGGAGCCGGAGATGGTGATGGACTGCTCCTTGCCGGTGCCCTTGTCCTTGGCGGAGACCTTCACGATGCCGTTGGCGTCGATGTCGAAGGTGACCTCGATCTGCGGCACGCCGCGACGGGCGGCCGGGATACCGGAGAGCTGGAACTTGCCGAGGGACTTGTTATCGCGAGCCAGCTCGCGCTCGCCCTGGAGGACGTTGATCTCGACGGAGGTCTGGTTATCAGCGGCCGTGGAGTAGATCTCGGTCTTGGAGGTCGGGATCGTGGTGTTGCGGTCGATCATCTTGGTCATGATGCCGCCCATGGTCTCGACGCCGAGCGACAGCGGGGTCACGTCGAGCAGCAGGATGCCCTCGACGTCGCCGGTGAGCACGCCGCCCTGGACGGCAGCGCCGTTGCAGACGACCTCGTCGGGGTTCACGGACATGTTGGGCTGCTTGCCGGTCATGTTCTTGACGAGCTCCTGCACGGCGGGCATACGGGTGGAGCCGCCGACCAGGATGACCTCGTCAACCTCGGACAGGGAGACGCCGGCGTCGTTCAGGGCCTTGGTGACCGGGGCCTTGCAGCGCTCGAGCAGATCGCGGGTGATCTTCTCGAACTCGGCGCGGGACAGCGTGTAGTTGAGGTGCAGCGGGCCGGACTGGTTCATGGTGATGAAGGGCAGGTTGATGACGGCCTGCTGGGCACTCGAGAGCTCCTTCTTGGCGTTCTCGGCGGCCTCCTTCAGACGCTGCAGGGCCATGGGGTCCTGACGCAGGTCAACGCCGTTCTCAGACTGGAACTTGTCGGCCATCCAGTCGATGACGCGCTGATCCCAGTCGTCACCGCCGAGGTGGTTGTCGCCGTTGGTGGCAAGAACCTCGAAGACACCGTCGGCCAGGTCGAGCAGGGACACGTCGAAGGTACCGCCGCCGAGGTCGAAGACGAGGACCTTCTGCTCCTTGTCCTGCTTGTCCAGGCCGTAGGCCAGGGCAGAGGCGGTGGGCTCGTTGACGATGCGCTTCACGTCGAGGCCGGCGATACGGCCGGCGTCCTTGGTGGCCTGACGCTGGGCGTCGTTGAAGTAGGCCGGGACGGTGATGACGGCCTCAGAGATGGTCTCGCCGAGGTACTTCTCGGCGTCGGCCTTCATCTTGGCGAGCGTCATGGCCGAGATCTGCTCGGGGGTGAACTCCTCGCCGTCGATCACGACGACGCAACGACCGTTGCTGCCCTCCTTGACCTCGTAAGGCACGGTCTTGAGCTCGTCCTGCACCTCGGAGAACTTGCGGCCCATGAAACGCTTGATGGAGAACACGGTGTTCTTGGGGTTGGTGACGGCCTGGTTCTTGGCGGCCTTACCCACGATGCGGTCGCCGTCGGCGCGGAAGCCCACGACGGACGGGGTGGTGCGGTCGCCCTCGGCGTTCACGATGGTGGTGGGGGTGCCGCCCTCGAGAACCGCCATGGCGGAGTTGGTGGTGCCCAGGTCGACACCGAGAATCTTGCTCATGATTACTTCCCTTCGTTGGGTTGCGTGACGCGCATGTGCGGATGCCCACGGCGCTTCGGCGTTTGTTCATGGCATAGTGTATCCCCTTATGACGCGCCTTATACAAAATCTAAGTCAATTCATATAAGATTTCCTATCCTCCACATTGATAAGGGCACTCCGCACCAGGCTGCGGTGCAAATGAAGGGTTCCCATTCTAAGTTTGCAAGGGCTAACTCGGCGAACGGCAGTGGAAAGCCGCTGCAAGGCCTTGCGCTCGCGGCGACGCGTGGTATGTTTTTGAGCGAAAAAGACCCGTTGCCTCTTCGCCTGTGGCACCGGGCGCTACAGAGGAGGTTTACCATGGCTCATCCGATCATCGATGCCGACGAGTGCATCGCCTGCGGCGTCTGCGTCGACGCTTGCCCGGCCGGCGTTCTCGAGCTGAACGACGTCGCCACCGTTGCCGACGAGGATTCCTGCGTTGCCTGCGGCGCTTGCCAGGACGCTTGCCCCGCCGGTGCCATCACCGAGATCGCCGAGGACTAGCACTCAACCTGAGCGCGGCTCGCACATCTTGTGCGCAGCTTACACAAGCCTTGCTCATTGAGCGCAAAAAAGCTTGGCTCCCGTTTGGAGCCAAGCTTTTTTGTGCTCCGCAACCCTGCCGCCGGCACACATCATTCCGGCTTATAGGACAAAAGTAGGGTTATAGTTTTGATGTGCCGCTCACCGAATGCTTTTTCCATCTGCCGAATGAGTGCCATTGGAGACTTCAAGATGGCCGAATGTTTCAGGCATGGAGTGCCAGCGCTTGATGGGTGGAGATTATGAAGAAGCTGAAGTTTAAGACGATCGTCTCAGTATTTCTTTCTGCTGTCGTTTTTTGGTCTTTAGCTGTTCCGATGATGTCGTATGCTACGCCAGCTGATTTTAGTGGCAACCAAGGATTTCTTCTAGCTGAAGATATTGAAGAACTTGAGCAGAAGGTTGCTCCTGGTCCTGATTATGAGGAAGGGGACTTGATAGCCCTTAAGGTCATTGATGTCCCACTTGAGACTTTTGATACCGTCGGACAAACCCCTTCTTTGCGTGCCGACTGCACCGAAAACCAACGTGCCAGGTGGTTCTGCATAAGATTGCCACGAGTAATGGAAAATGCCAGATTGACTTCCGCTGCACACTCGCATCTATGATGACTTGCGTTCGTATCAAAGGCGTGAGTGGATCCTACACGTGCAAGGACACTTCTAATGGGGATAGCCATCGTCAATCTTTTAATGAGGAACAGATTGTTCCCAGCGGCGGGTTTACCGCATATGTGCATGGCGAACACGAGTTTAATGCGAGCCACCGCATTTGGGTCAGTTGGCAATTTACCGCTCAGGTATACAACTACGCATATGGTAACCCTGGCTATAGCGGAACAGAGTCTCTGTGATTAACCTATGCTTTGATGGTAGTGTGAGCTCCGTTCTGAGAGCTGCGCGAGCCGCTGCAATTCAGCAGGGAGAATGCTTCGGAGACGTGCTATGGTTTCCGGATAACCTAACAATTGGTCGTCTTTCCCCATTTACTGCAAAAAGCAGGCTTTCAGAGCTGTCTCGTATAGAGGGTGTCTTTAAGGCCGATCGTGAGAAATCTTGGAATGAGTTTCATGAACGGTTGTCAGCAGTCGATGGAGAGATTAGGGCATGGTCAACCAACGCCACCCATGAGAAGCTTGCTCTTTGCTACACCTGCTCAATTCTGCATACGCACAGCCTTAAGCTCTTGGTGCTTGAACGCAAGTATCCAGAAAACATGGATTGGGATAAGCCATTTCCAATAACTACCACTAGGATTCATCTAGTTGATTGCCGGAGCTGCGCGAACGAATGGAATGAAGTTGTTGCGACGGAACGGGACGTTTTCGACCGAAGGATTCGCATATGCGAAAACAATCGCATAAAGAGTGTGCCCGAAAATCATTTTGATTTGTTTGTTAGAGACTATCTTACGAAGTGCAAGCTGGACGACGGTGATGTCTACACTATGCTCCCCTTTCTAATGACCGATGAAATCGAGCGTGTGACAGGAAACCTTATTCTTCCAGAGTTTTTCTCCATAAGGCTATGCCGAATCTTCGGATACGACAGAAACCCTTGGTGTCCCACTGTTGGGGTTTGGTAGAAGCTCTTAAAGGAGACAGGCAAATGAATCACGTTATTCTTATCTCGGCTTGATGAGCGAGCTTTCTTGCTGAACGAACAATCACAGGAGTCGAGCTGAACGACGTCGCCACCGTTGCCGACGAGGATTCCTGCGTTGCCTGCGGCGCTTGCCAGGACGCCTGCCCCGCCGGTGCCATCACCGAGATCGTCGAGGACTAGTCCCTCGCGCATCCGAATATGGATCCAACGAGAACCGGGTCCGACCCAACAAAGGGTCGGACCCGGTTCTCGCGTATATATAAATGTTATCGACCGGGACCTCACGCGCGGGCGAGCACGGGATACGTCCCAATTTGCACCTGTCCCCAATTGAGACTTGGCGAGGGGGATGCGCCCCAAACTCTGGAGACGCTAGGCCGCCAAGCCAAGCGATTTCCTGTACTGCATTGGACTCATCCAGCCCAATGACTCCTTGATGCGCTCGTCGCGATAGTATCTCATGTATTGCTCC
>NZ_CABWIC010000003.1:0-63875 GCF_902501455.1 Collinsella intestinalis | reverse complement strand
GCGTCGGCGAAGACGGCCTCGACGTTCGCGGACTCGCCCTCGACCTTGTAGTCGCCGGGGATGAGGTTCTTGTCGGAGTCGCCGGTCCACTTCCAGCCGGCGAGGACCTTGCCCGCGGGCACCTTGACATAGGGGTCGGCGAAGGAGCGGAACCGGGCGAAGTCGGTCCCGGAATTGTGCGCCACGGTGTTAACGACCTTGCCGCCGACGTAGAAGTTCACGGTCGTGAACTCGACGGGCTTGGCGGCGTCGGCGAAGACGGCCTCGACGTTCGCGGACTCGCCCTCGACCTTGTAGTCGCCGGGGATGAGGTTCTTGTCGGAGTCGCCGGTCCACTTCCAGCCGGCGAGGACCTTGCCCGCGGGCACCTTGAAGGCGCCGTCGGCGGAGGAGCTGAACTGGGCGAAGGCGGTCCCGGACGGGAACGCCGCGGTGGAGACGACCTTGCCGCCGACGTAGAAGTTCACGGTCGTGAACTCGACGGGCTCGCCAGAAGCGTCACGCTCCTGCGCGGAAACCTGGTTCGACAGCGCGAATGCCTGCGACACGGGTGCGATGGTCTGACCAATAGTCAGCGCAGCACACAAGCCCGCGGTGATCGCCACATTTCTTCCTTTTGCAAATTTCATGTAGTACCTCCAAACGTACCAAGCAGTTTGCCGCCGTGCACCTTTTGCACAAAGCTGTCCCACCGGCACTTGCTTTATTTGATTCTAACTAGACTCTGACCAATTTCCAAACCCTCTGGGTTAATGTTTGTTGGCAACAAATATTTCTTTAAACGTATTTGATAGCAATTGCTTATATTTAATATAAATATATTACTAGTAGCATTTTTGATAGGGGCTATATCGTCGTGTTTTCATTTGCAGTCTTGTTCTTTGAGTCATTTTCTTAATTCTTCTTCAAAGAATTATTTGCCCTATCAGATAATATTACCGTTCTCTTCATCACATTTATTTCACTCAATTAAAAGACTGATTCATATTTTCTACATATTTAACTGATGTTCGGCTTGCCAATTTGTCAATCTAGTCCAATGTGCCAATGACAGAGCCGCAAGCGCCGGCCCATTATTATCGCGCGCGAGATCGTTCACGGAGACTCCCCTCCCCCGTTAGCTTCTGGCACTCCCGAACAGACCGTGAAAAGATAGCAAGCCGCGCAGCCTGTGCGCCATGCAAGGACTATCAAGTCGCAAATTGCGCGCCCAACAGAATCGACCATCTCGTAGACGGGGCTACGCTCGCCCCGCTACTCCGAAGGGCGAGCATATAACGGTTTTCCGGATGGCGGGGATAGCTCATCGGGAATCATGTCGCAATCCCGGCCGGCCTTCACTATGAGCTTGCGCACCCAAAGCGCCAGCCACACTCATCCAGCGTCCAAGAATCGCCCCACTATCTCCAAGATCCCAATGTTTGTGGCGCTGCTGGGTCTCACTTTATCTGCACGCCGATGACAGTATGCCCCCCCCCCCACAAAGACGTTTGCACGACGGGCCGTGCTTGAGATAGAGCTTTTCGAACAAATTCGGAACGAGCTCTCCTGCCCCCCCCCCGCAGCTGGAATACATTTGATGGATTCAAAGCAAATCGAGCTTACACCATCCATTGGAACACACGAAAGAAGCTGACGAGGCGATGGGGCCGACCCACGAAGACGTTCCAAAAGCAAGGACCATCTAGCGCCTTTAATTATTAGATCAAGTTTATGAGACGGGCTTCACCTCGCCCTTGTAGCTACGCGCGCGTGCGCTCGATCTCGACGGAGACCGAGCTCAGCGGCAGTCCCACGGGCGCCCAGGGCTTTTCAAGCTTGACGCGCACGCCGTACGCACTCGGATAGCGCCCGAGCAGCATATCGGCCACGCCCTCGGCGGCCGCCTCGATGAGCTTGAACGTATGCGCGCGCATGAACTCGTCGATGGCATGGGCCGCCTCGCCGTAATGAATCGAGGCCGACAAGTCGTCGGTCTCGCCGGCTCGGCGCGTGTCAGTGTAGAACGTCACACTCACCACGAACTTCTGGCCAAGGGCGTTCTCCTCCGGGAACACGCCGTGATTGGCAAACACCTCAAGGCCCTCAATCGAAATGCGGTCGAGGGCCCGAAGGTGCTCGGGTTCCACATGCGCGAGCTGGCGGCGCGTGGCGGGAAGGCCGGCATCGCGGCAAGCAAGCGTGCCGCGGTCGTCCACGATGTTCTCAGGCAGATGCTTCGTATCCATGATGTGCTCCTTTGACGATACGCGTCCCCAGCGGGACGCGCGCTTATATATCCATGGACAGGTTCTTGCGCTCTTCCGACCAATAGCAGGCGTCACGAGCCGCACAGGAAAAACAGGCGCGCGAACGGCCGTCGGCCTCCTTGATGAGACGCGCGAGGACATCGGCCGTGGCAGGCCCCTCATGCGCATCCCCCTCCCGTCCCGCAAGGGCCCCGCGATGGCCCCCCACCGCGTACAAGATCGCCGCGCGGTCGGTCCCACTGAAACGCAAGGGCTCGGGCAGAGCGTCCAAGACCTCGACCGCGACGCGCGTTCCTGCCTCATCATGGGGCTCTCCCGTCTGATACTGGGCGGCACGCCCGATATCGTGCAGCAGCGCCGCGGCATAGACCACATCCCGACGCAGGCCGCAGCCCCTCTCGAGATTGAGAATCCAGGCGATGCGGGCGACATCGAGCAGATGGGGCAACCCATGGCGGCAAAAAACCCGATCGACCTCCGCGGCTTCGATCCCCGACAGACAGCGGGTGAACAGCTCACTCTCAGCGATCGCGGCTATGCGTTCCATGTTCGCCCCCAAACGTCGACACTCGTTTCCATGTTGTACCCAATACGGCGTGCGCGGCACGGCCGAGACGGCAAAACGGCGCGAACACAACGCAAGGTGTTTCGCCAGTGCTAAAACGAAACACCACCGCCCCGGCCAATTCCTACCAGTCACCGAAGATGGCGCTTGCAAGCGCCACAATTCCTACAAATCTCGCTAGCATGGGCCTTCGTGAGGTTGTGCGCCGACTCCGATCGAACGCGCATCGCACGGGAAAGGAAGGGCCATGGGACTACGCTCTTGGATCAAACGCCACACGGGTCATGGGGAACAGAAGCCTTCAGCTGAAGCCCCGATCGCCGTCACCGCCGCGACGACGGACGCCGCCAACGCCGCCGATCGCGACGGAGACGCCTGGGAACCGCTTCCGGCATTTCTCCCCGTCGACCCGCGCGAGCATCAGCACGTGTGCGTCATCGCGTCGGCTATCGCCGCGGGGGATCACCCCAGCAGCGAGTTTCGCGTGAAGCGCGTGCTCGTCGCAAATCCCGAGTACCGCACGGTCTCGGTCATCGCCACGGCACTCGCCGCCGGCGCGCTCGAGAAGAGCTCATTTACGGTCAAGAACATCTACAAGATGAAAGAGGAGGGCAGCCATGCTGCGTAAATTCAAGATCTCCGTCGACGGAACCCAGTACTTGGTCGAGATGGAGGAGGTCGGCGCCCCCACCCCGACCCCGGCAGACGCCGCCCCCGCCGCAAGCGCCGCACCTGCGCCCACCCCGGCGCCGGCTGCCGCCCCGGCTCCCGCACCCGAGCCCGCCCCGGCACCTGCCGCCGCCCCAGCTCCCGTGGCGGCGGGCTCCCATGCCCAGACCGCGCCCATGCCCGGCACCATCCTCGATATCCACGTGAAAGTCGGCGACGTCGTCACCGCCAATCAGCCCGTCATGATCCTCGAGGCCATGAAGATGGAGAACGAGGTCGTCGCCGAGCAGGCGGGCACCATCGCTTCCATCAACGTCGAGAAGGGCGCCATGGTGAACCCGGGCGACACGCTCTTCACCCTCGCCTAAGCGCACCCACTCCGACGCGCCGCCGATGAGGCGGCGCTTTTATCCAGAAACGAGGCACTATGGAAATCCTACTCGACGGCGTGCAGGCGCTAATCGCCGAGCCGGGGCGCATCGCGATGATCCTCATCGGCTGCGTCCTCATGTACCTGGGCATCAAGAAGGAGTACGAGCCCACGCTTCTCGTGCCCATGGGACTCGGCACCATCCTGGTGAACATCCCCGCATCCGGCGTCCTCATGACCGGCACCGAGCCCGGACCGTTCCAGATCCTGTTCGACGCCGGCATCGAGACCGAACTGTTCCCGCTGCTGCTGTTCATCGGCATCGGCGCTATGATCGACTTCGGCCCGCTGCTCGCCAACCCGTTCCTGCTGTTGTTCGGCGCGGCTGCGCAGTTCGGCATCTTCTTCGTGACCATCGTGGCCACGGGCGTGTTCGGCTTCGACATCGCCGACGCCGCCTCCGCGGGCATCATCGCCGCCGCGGACGGCCCCACCTCGATCTTCGTGGCCAACTCGCTCGGTTCGAAGTACATGGGCGCGATCATGGTCGCGGCGTACTCCTACATGGCGCTCGTCCCCATCATCCAGCCCATCGCCATCAAGGCCTGCACCACCAAGAAGGAGCGCGCCATCCGCATGACCTACCGCCCCGGCCAGGTCTCGCAGACGGCCAAGATCCTCTTCCCCGTCACCATCTGCGTGGTCGCCGGCCTCATCGCCCCGGTGTCCCTGCCGCTCGTGGGCTTCCTCATGTTCGGCAACCTCCTGCGCGAGTGCGGCGTGCTCAACTCGCTTTCCGCCTCCGCCCAAAACGAACTCGTGAACCTCATCTCCATCCTTTTGGGCCTGTGTGTCTCCGTGAAGATGGAGTACAGCGAGTTTTTGCAGTTCGACACGCTCATCATCATGGGCCTCGGCCTCATCGGCTTCATCATGGACTCCGTGGGCGGCGTCATGTTCGCCAAGTTCCTGAACCTGTTCCGCAAGGAGAAGATCAACCCCATGGTGGGTGCCGCGGGCATCTCCGCCTTCCCCATGGCCTCCCGCGTGGTGCAAAAGCTCGCCACCGAGGAGGATCCCGGCAACTTCATCCTCATGCAGGCCGCTGCCGCCAACGTGGCCGGTCAGATCGCCTCGGTCGTCGCCGGCGGTCTCGTCCTCGGCCTTCTGCTCTAGAAAGGGGTGCTGGCAATGACCGATCTCATCGCATCGCTCGGACTTTCCGCCGACTTGTCCCTCGCCATCCAGATCCTCATCTTGGGTTGGGGCGGCATCTTCATCGTCATGTTCGTCATCTACGTGATCTCGCTCGCCCTCGCCCGACTCTTCCCGCCGTCGAAGGAGGCGTAAAGCCATGACTCGCAAGATTCGCTTCATGGAGACCGTCCTGCGCGACGGCCAGCAAAGTCAGATCGCCACGCGCATGCCCATCGAGGACATGCTCCCCATCCTCGAGACGCTCGACGGCTGCGGCTTCGAGTCCCTCGAGGTCTGGGGCGGCGCCACGTTCGACAGCTGCCTGCGCTACCTGAACGAGGACCCGTGGGAGCGCTTGCGCACCATTCGCGCCCACGTCAAGAACACCAAGCTGCAGATGCTGCTGCGCGGCCAGAACCTGCTCGGCTACCGCAACTACGCCGACGACGTGGTCGAGGCCCTCGTGAAGAAATCCGTGGAGAACGGCATCGACGTCATCCGCATCTTCGACGCGCTGAACGACACCCGCAACCTTACAACCTCCATCCGCGCCGCCAAGGAGGCGGGCGGCGAGGTCCAGGCCGCCATCTCCTACACCACGAGCGACGTGCACACCGTGCGCTACTTCGTGAGCCTGGCCAACGAGATGGCCCGCGCCGGCGCCGACTCGATCTGCATCAAAGACATGGCCGGCGTCCTCACCCCCGATGTTGCCTTCGAGCTCGTAAGCGAAATCAAGGCATCGTGCGACCTGCCCCTGCAGGTGCACACGCACGGCACCGCCGGCATCGCCCAGATGACCTACCTCAAGGCCGTCGAGGCAGGTGCCGACATCATCGACACCTGCTCCTCCCCCTTCGCGGAGGGCACGAGCCAACCCGCCACCGAGTCCATGGCCATCGCCCTTGAGGCCCTCGGCTACAAGACCGGTCTGGACATCGAGAAGCTCGAGGCAGTGGCCGCGCACTTCCTGCCCATCCGCAACCGCTTTTTGGACGAGGGCGGCCTGAACCCCAAGGTCATGGCCGTCGAGCCCAAGGCGCTGCTGTACAAGGTCCCCGGCGGCATGCTCTCCAACCTGCTCGCCAACCTGAAGGACATGCATGTGGAGGACAAGTACGCCGAGGTCCTGGCCGAGGTCCCGCGCGTCCGCGCCGACCTGGGCTACCCGCCGCTCGTAACCCCGCTGTCCCAGATGGTGGGCTCCCAGGCCCTCATGAACGTCATCTCCGGCGAGCGCTACAAAGTCGTCCCCGCCGAGATCAAGGACTACGTGCGCGGCCAGTACGGCCGTCCGCCCGTGACCATCTCCGAGAAGATCCGCCGCCAGATCATCGGCGACGACGAGGTCATCACCTGCCGTCCGGCCGACCTGATCGAACCCGCGATGCCGCGCCTGCGCGAGGAGATCTCGCAATACGCCCGCTCGGAGGAGGACGTGCTGTCCTATGCCCTGTTCCCCGAGCAGGCACGCGACTTCCTGGGTCGCCGCGAGGATCCGTTCTACGACGTCCCCGTCCAAGAGGTCAACGTCTCCATCGACGTGGCGTAAAGACCGCGCAACATAGCGTTTCCCTACGGCGGGCGCCCGCATCTCCTTCGCGGGCGCCCGCATTTTCATGCTCGACCTCCTTGCCCGGTCGAACAACGGCTTGCCCGCGCGTCCCGAACGCACCGTGGCCCGCGACGGCAACGTCGCGGGCCACGGACCACGTTCTATGAAGCGGGTAGGGTCTACGCCGGACGGATGCAGACATCCACGGCGTCATAGGTGTCCACGATGCCCCCATCGTGCGAAACGAGTGCGTGGCCATACCCATCGACGCCCAAGAACAGCCCACAGACCAACTCCTCGCCCTCGATGGTGATGACGCGGACCCGCGTGCCGATAAACGCCAACGAGGCGTTATATGCGGCAAGCAGCGGCGCCAGAGGGCCTTCGGCTCCGCCACGCACGGGATCTTTGATCCAACGATCGACCTCGGCGCTCGACGTCTGCTGCGCGGAGCTATCCGGGCTCGGGTATTTGCGATTCCAACGGTCGGCCGCCGACCAGCCCTCCACGAACTTGAGGATGCCGTCTCGAATGGCATCGGCAAGGACGTCCAAATCGGGACAGGAGGCCCCGGGGGCGAGGGCGTCGCGCAGTCCCGTCGCCGGCAGCGGAGCCAAGGCGCCGTCACTCGCAGGGAGCTCGAGGGTCTCGATGTTCACACCGATGCCGCACACGGCGAACGCGCCCTCGTCGGACATGGCGAGCTCCGTGAGCACGCCCGCGAGCTTGCGGCCACCCACGACGATGTCGTTGGGCCACTTGAGACGCGCGCCCGGGCAACCCGCCTCACGCAAAGCGCCCATGGCGCCCATCGCACAGGCAACGGGCAAAGCGGGCAACGCGGTGGCGGACACATCGGGCCTGAGAAGAACCGAGAGATACAGGCCTCCGGCGGGAGACGCCCACACATGGGTGCGCTGACCACGGCCGGCAGTCTGAACGCGTGCACGAAGGGCGGCGCCATGCGGCGCGCCCTCACGGCCGCGTCTCTTCATTTCGGCATTGGTCGAACCGATCTCATCGACCACCTCGATGAGCGGCAGATTCTCCCCCATCTCGATCCCCTCTTCCGCTGGAGGCCCCTCGCATATGCGAATAAGGCGGCGCGGGCGGGTACTCCCGCCAACGCGCCGCCTCAGCAGATTCAGCGGGTAAAACACCCTACCTGTCTAGCATACGGAAAAATCTTGCCTCGAGCTCTGGGTTTTCGACGAACGCACCCCTACGGGCGAGAGTGGCGGTTTTTGTGCCCGGTTTTTGGACACCGCGCATGGTCATGCACATATGCTCGGCCTCCATGTACACGATGGCACCCTTGCAGTCGAGCTCGGCCATGAGCGCATCGGCGACCTGCGCGGTCAGCTGCTCCTGCAGCTGCAGACGACGGGCAAAGACCTCGACCGTGCGGGCAAGCTTGGAAAGTCCCGCAACGCGACCGTTGGGAATGTAGCCGATGGCCGCCTTGCCGTAGAACGGCAGCATATGGTGCTCGCACAGCGAGTAGAAGGTGATGTCGCGCTCGATGACGAGGTCGTCGCCGGAGACGGCGAAGGTCTTGGACAGATGCTCGGAAGCGCTTCGGTCCATGCCGTCGCAAAGCTCGGAATACATGCGCGCAACGCGGTCGGGTGTCTCGACAAGCCCCTCGCGCGTGGGGTCCTCGCCGATACCCTCGAGCAGCAGGCGAACCGCCTCGCGCACCTTGTCCTGATCGACCATCTCTACCAGCTTTCCTCGCACCACGGGGTGCCTCGCGACTCAATCTGCAAGATATGGTACCACGCGTCGACAACCGCGCTTAATCCATCGCGTGCGTGGCGTAAACGCGCTCATCCCCCCATAGGCGCACGGCGTCCGCAGGGGCAATCCCCGCCGCAACGGCCTCGAGCGTCTCGGGCATGTCGATGAGGCGTTGATTCGAAGATCCCCGGAAACGAAGCGTGATGTCATGCAGGTCCTGCACGAAGGGGCCATCCACCAAAACATCCACGCACCTCAAGATGCGATCGGTGAACTCAGTGTGATGGCGGCCACCGTCCACGAGCTCCACATCCCAGGTATCCCCCGTGAAGCACCATATGGTCTTGCCACTCTCGCGCGGAAACTCATCACGCACGCGCTCGACGAAGGCGACGAGTCCTTCCTGATTATCCGGCTCCATGGGTTCGCCGCCCAAAATGGTCAGGCCGTCGACATACGCCGGGCGCAGGCTCTCGATGATCTCGTCGGCCACCTCGGCCGTGAACGGCTTGCCCGCGGCGAAGTTCCACGCCACCTCGTTGAAGCAGTTCTTACACCCCCGGCGGCATCCGGACACGAACAGCGTCGTACGAACCCCCTCGCCGTTGGCGATATCGAAATGCTTGATCTCAGCGTAGTTCATGAGCCCGATTCCTCCTCAAGAGCCCTCATGCGTCAGCCCGAGGCCCTAGCAGCACAGCCCCACATAACCATAGCAACTGCAGGGCAAGAGCAGGGGCTGTCCGGGCGCATACCATCCGTCGCGAGTTCCGCACGAACAGAAGGCCCGGTGGGGCCTTCGTCGTGAGCAGGGCTGCCCGAGCAGCGGATGGTATGCGCCCGGACAGCCCGCCAGGATCGCCCCCTACAGATGCAGCACGCGATCGCGAATCTCCTCGGTACGGCCCTGATTCCAGAACTGCGTACCGATATAGCCGCACGTACGGCGGGCGACGTTCAGCGTCTCCTGGTTGCGGTTGCCGCAATGCGGGCACTCCCACACCAACTTGCCGTCGTCCTCCACGATCTTAATCTCACCGTCGAAGCCGCACTCCTGGCAGTAATCGCTCTTGGTGTTCAGCTCCGCGTACATGATGTTGTCGTAGATGTACTGCATGACGCGGATGACGGCCTTGAGGTTGTCCTGCATGTTGGGCACCTCGACGTAGGAGATGGCGCCGCCCGGGGACAGGCGCTGGAACTGGCTCTCGAACTTGAGCTTGTCGAACGCGTCGATCTCCTCGGACACATGGACGTGGTAGCTGTTGGTGATGTAGCCCTTATCCGTCACGCCGGGGATGATGCCGAAGCGGCGCTGCAGGCACTTGGAGAACTTGTAGGTGGTGGACTCGAGCGGGGTACCGTAGATGGAGTAGTCGATATCCTCGGCGGCCTTCCACTCGTTGCACTTGTCGTTCATGCGCTGCATGACCGCCATGGCGAACGGCGTGCCATGCTCGTCGGTGTGGCTCGCGCCCGTCATGTACTTCACACACTCATACAGGCCGGCATAACCCAGGCTGATGGTGGAATACCCGCCAAAGAGCAGCTTGTCGATCTTCTCGCCCTTATCCAGGCGTGCCAGGGCGCCATACTGCCACAGGATCGGGGCGGCGTCGGACAGGGTGCCCAGCAGGCGCTCGTGGCGGCAACGCAGGGCGCGATGGCACAGCTCCAGGCGCTCATCGAAGATCTCCCAGAACTTGTCCATGTCGCGCTGGGAGGAGAGAGCCACATCAGGCAGGTTGATGGTCACAACGCCCTGATTGAAACGACCATAGTACTTGGGTTTGCCGGGCTCGTAATTCTTGGCGCGGGCAACATTGTCATAGCCGTTACCCGTGCGATCGGGCGTGAGGAAGCTGCGGCAGCCCATGCAGGTGTAGCAATCGCCGTTGCCCTCGGTCTCGCCCTTGGAGAGCTTGAACTCGCGCATCTTCTTCTCGGAGATGTAATCGGGCACCATGCGCTTGGCGGTGCACTTGGCCGCGAGCTGGGTCAGGTAAAAGTACTCGGAGCCCTCGTAGACGTTATCCTCCTCGAGGACGTAGATGAGCTTGGGGAACGCGGGGGTGATCCACACGCCCGCCTCGTTCTTCACGCCCTCGTAGCGCTGGCGCAGGGTCTCCTCGATGATCATGGCAAGATCGCGCTTCTCGGCCTCGCTGCGGGCCTCATTGAGGTACATGAACACCGTCACGAAGGGAGCCTGGCCGTTGGTGGTCATGAGGGTGACGACCTGGTACTGGATGGTCTGAACGCCACGGCGAATCTCGTCGCGCAGGCGGGTCTCCACGACCTCGGAGACCTTCTCCTCAGGCGCCTCGACCCCGAGCTCCTTGAGCTCGGCATCGACCTGGCGGCGGATCTTTTGACGGCTCACCTCGACGAACGGGGCGAGATGCGTGAGCGAGATGGATTGGCCGCCGTACTGGCACGAAGCGACCTGGGCGATGATCTGCGTGGCGATGTTGCAGGCGGTGGAGAAGCTGTGCGGGCGCTCGATGAGCGTGCCGGAGATGACCGTGCCGTTCTGCAGCATGTCCTCGAGATTCACGAGGTCGCAGTTGTGCATGTGCTGGGCGAAATAGTCGGAATCATGGAAATGGATGATGCCCTCGTTGTGGGCCTCGACGATCTCGGCGGGCAGGAGCACGCGCTGCGTGAGGTCCTTGGAGACCTCACCGGCCATATAGTCGCGCTGCACGGAGTTGACCGTGGGGTTCTTATTGGAGTTCTCCTGCTTGACCTCTTCGTTGTTGCACTCGATAAGGGACAAGATCTTATCGTCCGTGGTGTTCTTCTGGCGCTTGAGGCCCTGGACGTAGCGATAGATGATGTAGCGGCGAGCGACCTCAAAGCGGTCGAGGGCCATGATCTCATCCTCGACCATGTCCTGGATCTCCTCGACGGAGACGGTGTGGCCGGCGGACTCGCAGCGATCGGCGACGTTCTGCGCGGCGTAGACCACCTGGCGATCGGTGAGGCGCTCGGCCTCCTTGACCTCGCTGTTGGCGCCCTTGATGGCGTCGATGATCTTCTGGATGTCGAAGTTGACCTCAGAACCGCTGCGCTTGATGATCTTCATGGCGTTCCTCCGCGAATCGCTCTACTAACCCGTACATGCCACAATGATGGGAAAACCTCGGCTCCACACGATATGACAGCGCGCGGACAAACCGAGGCCATAAGTTGCCTGGGACAGTATGATAGGCCATTTTTGCATCAATATCTGGTATCACTTTTTTAGACCAACACTATATATTGTGTTTCAGCAGGTCAGAGATAATGTGCTGACTTCTTCCCGCATTCAAATCTGCGAACCTGCGGGACGCCGAAAACAAGACGTAGGCGCCCAACCTGCGCGGATGCAAAAACAGCGACGCAAAAGGCCGGCGGGGTGTCCATAACTTCTCCGCTTGACACGGGACGATCGCCTCGAGGCATGCTGGGCGAATCATGATCGGCCTACATGTTGTGCGCAGCGCGCAACCAAGCTCCCCCACGAATAACGGAGCCAGAGGTCCGGTCGCGAAGAGGTCGCATGGATTCGCCAAAAGAAAACGGACGCCCCGAAGGACGCCCGTTTACAATGCTATGGAGGCGAAGCCCGGATTCGAACCGGGGGTAAAGGCTTTGCAGGCCTCTGCCTTACCACTTGGCCACTTCGCCGTATATGCAAAGGGCCGATTGAAATCGGCCCCGGCACATTCAATGGAGCGGACAACGGGGCTCGAACCCGCGACCCCAACCTTGGCAAGGTTGTGCTCTACCAACTGAGCCATGTCCGCATGTGGTGGGCGATACAAGATTTGAACTTGTGACCCCTTCCGTGTCAGGGAAGTGCTCTCCCCCTGAGCTAATCGCCCGTCTCAGGTGTGCGCCTCAGCGCGGGATTAACTATAGCCGAGCGGAATTTCAGATGCAACAACATTTTTCAAAATTTTTGAAATCGTTTGGTTTTCCCTGGTAGAACGCGAGAACCGACCAATTTCCCGCACCTTTGCAGAGCGCATCGCATCATATTGCCGTATGCGGAGCCCACATCCGACCGTCCACAAACGGCCCTCCCCCTCCGACGAAAGCCTCTCCGAAAACCAGTTTCCATTATTTTCAAATGAGGCCTTGCGCTTGAACGGGCGATTGCGTATAGTACTTCTTCGCAAGCGGACATGGCTCAGTTGGTAGAGCACAACCTTGCCAAGGTTGGGGTCGCGGGTTCGAGCCCCGTTGTCCGCTCCATTGCATTTGAGGAGCCGGTTGTTTCAATCGGCTCTTTTCATATCACGGCGGCTTGGCCAAGTGGTAAGGCAGAGGCCTGCAAAGCCTTTACCCCCGGTTCGAATCCGGGAGCCGCCTCCATCGCAGCATCAACGGGCGTCCCATGGGGCGCCCGTTTTGCATAGGGCGGCTCTTTGCCCCTATCCCACCAGCTTGATCAGACGGACCTGCGTACCCGGAGCATCCGCACGGCGTCGAACCTCCACGCTGTCCACGAGCATGCGCATGAGCTTGATGCCGCGACCGCGTTCGAGGCTCTCGGCGGGCTCCTCCCCGTCTGCGATCTCATAGCCGCAACCGCAGTCTCGCACCTCGATGATCACGCGATCGGGATATGCATAGACGCTCATGGAACCGCCCTCGCCGCCGCAGGCATGGTCGTACGCGTTGGAAAGCGCCTCCCCCGCCGCAAGCGCCACATCGAAGCACTCCTCACGCGTGAGCGGAAGCGTGCCCAAAAGCTCCGCCACGCGATGGCGGTATTCGGCAAGGTGCTCGACACCCCGCTGGATGGTGAAGCTCTTGCTCCACAGCGGCGGTACATCGGGTGCTATGACCGGGATTGCGGGGCGCTCGACGGTCGATACATGCAGGATGTCGATCAGGCGCGCGATCTGCAAAAAACGCGCGACATCGGGAGATGCGTTCACGAGCGACAGGAGCCCCTCGCGCCCGTAGAGGGCGCGGGCGCGCGACAGCAAGAAGGCGAGGCCCGTCGAATCGATGAACGTCACGTTCTGGCAGTTCACCAAGATGCGACGCACGCCGCTGTCGATCAGGGCGTCGACCTGCTCGCGCAGGCGCGGCACCGACGCGAGGTCGATGTCGGTCGTGGGCGCGATGACGGCTATGTCGTTCCATTCATTCATGCTGCTATGGTTCCCCAAACTCCCCCATCCGATACGCCGTCCCACCGCGGGACGGCCTCGCACACGGCCCTAGGACTCGTCCATGCGCAGCGCGACGAGAGCGATATCGTCGTCGAGCGCGGAACCGGTGAACGCATCGAGTTCCGCCAGGACCTTTGAGCACAGACCGTCGATGCCGGCGGAAGCGGAGCGCAGCAGAGTCTCTCGCAAGCGGGCCTCGCCGAAAAAGCCGCCCGAAGCATCACGGGCCTCGATGGCGCCGTCGGTATACATGAACAGGATGTCGCCGGGATTGAAGGCGAACGCGCCGTTCTCATACACCATGGAGGGGAACGCCCCCACAACGCCCGACTGAACGCTCAACAGCTCCGCCTCGACGCCGCCGGACGCATCCCGTCTCAGCAGCATGGTGGGCGGATGGCCCGCCGAGCAATAGGTCGCCCTGCCGTGACGCAGATCGATCTTGGCGATGAACACCGTCACGAAGGTCTCCACCCTCGAAAAGCTCATGAGCATGCGGTTGAGTGAGCGCGCCATGCGCGCGGGGCTCGAACCCTCCCATGCATAGGCGGTGAGCGCCGTCTTGACGAGGGCCGACATCGAGGCGGCCTCGACGCCCTTGCCCGACACGTCGCCCAAGATCATGACAGCGCGGTCATCGGGCAAACGGATAAGCGTGTAGAAATCGCCGCCCACAAGCGCCTGGCGCGTAGCGGACGAGTAGAGCGAATCTGTCGTGATGCCGGGGACGGAGCCGAGGTCGTTGCGCATGCCGGCCTGCAGCGTCTGCGCGATGCGGCGCTCGCTCTTCTGCTGCAGGGCGCCCTCCATGATGAGCTCGAAATCGTGCGCTACGTGCGTGAGGTAATCGAATTCCATGTCGTCGACGGGCTCTTGGGAGCCATCACGCAACAAGAGGAAGCGACGCGGCGGAAGCACCGTGGAGAAGGGGCCCGCGTCCTCGACGAACACCGCCTCCTCCAAATTGGGACCATTATCCATAAACACGCCCTGGCACGGCAGACCGTGGCGCTCGAGCCACTCGCCAATCCACGTGATGCGGTCGACACGGGCCAGCCTGATCTGCTTGGGGTCCTCCGTGACGGAAAGCGGCCCCGTGTCCGCGTTGAAGGCGTCGGAGCGTGACGAGGCGCCCACGCGAGCGGCGGGCGCGGTCACAGAGAAGAACATCTCGTCGGCGTCGCACGGCAGGTCGATGCGGCGCCCGCCATCGAGCTCGATGATGTAGACGCCGCGCTCCATGTCATTCAACACAGGCAGCAAGCGGCAGGAGAGTTGCTCGAGGACCTCCTCTATCATCTCGCGCCATGCGGCAACCGGATCCGACCCTGCGGCGTACAAGGCCTCGCGAATGCGCGTGAGCGACCGTGTGAGGCCGGCCGTGCGGGCGGCTCGCAGGGAGCTCACCACGCCGACCAATTCGATGGAGAGATAGTCGCAGATGACCTCGAGCACACGCACGTCGGATACCCGCGGCGAACAGGGCCGCGTCCATCCGAGCTCGACGATGCCGAGCACCTGCGTGCCGAAGTAGACGGGAACGGCGATGAGCGTCTTGAAAGGCGGCATGTCCTGGCTGCGGACATTATGACGGATGCGCGCATCCAGATCGTAAAACGATCCGGGGACCGTCGGGTCGTCCGGATCACCGGGAACGAGCGAGATGCGGCACGCCCGCTGCTCGCGCAGGACGTGCGTCGCCACACCAGCGCCATAGGGAATGAACGCCGGAACACGGGAGCCCATGAGGCCGCGGCTCACGCCGCGCAGCTTGAATCCGCCACTCTCGGCGAAATAGATCGTCGTGCCCGCGGCGTCGAGCGTCTCGGCCATACGATTCAAAACGGTATCGAGCAACGTGGGCATATCGTTGGAACCCACCGTGGACATGATCACGGACAGCGTGCCTGAAAGGCGCTTGTTCGCCGCTTTGAGCTCAGACAACAGGCGCTGCGTCTTGCGGTCGTAGGCGTACTGCTCCTCGAGGCTCCTGATGGCCACGACATAGCGATGCGCATGTCCCCCCTCGCCCTCGGGGGTCCCGGAAAGCTCGATGGCGCGCACGCGGACGGGAATGAAGGAGCCGTCCGCAAGTTTGAGCATGAGCGTGTTCTCGGAACCGTCTGCCGTGAAGGGCACCTTGTGGCCCATTGAGCGCTCAAATGAAACGCTATACAGCAAGTCCTTGATGTCGGCGCCGACGACCTGCTCCCTGCCGATCTTCCCTAGCGAGAGCATCTGGCGGTTCACATGGGCGACCGTGCCGTCGGCGTCGCAGATGGCGACGGCGTCGCTCGTCACCTCGACGAGTCGGGCGACATCACTCAATTCCTCGTTGTGCATGCGTTCCATGCGCATCCTCCCGCCGACTCGACACGGCACGGGCGCGCTCATCGCACGACCGCGTGCGATAGATAGTAAAAAACCCAAACCCCGAAGGGTTTGGGTACTGTTCACGTGGTGTCGGAGGCGGGACTTGAACCCGCATGACCAAAATCGGTCACTAGCACCTCAAGCTAGCGCGTCTGCCAATTCCGCCACTCCGACGTTCGCAACAGGGAGTATATTAACCTGGATTCCGCCGACTGTGCAAGTCTTTTTTCCAAAAAAGTTAGAAATATTTTTCCAGACGCCATTACACCAGCTCAGAGGCAAAAAGATCGATCTTTCCGAAGGCGTCGACGGCAGAAGCGGCAACACGGTCGGACGCGATCTTGGTATATGCCGGGTGCGCGAGCGGGATGAGGGGCAGGCTCTCCCCCGCCATGGATAGGGCATCTTGGATCAGCGCACGGCGGGTTGCGACGTCTATCGTCCGGCGCGCCTCGGCGAGAACGTGGTCGAGCCGCTCGTCTCGATACACGCTGATTCCCGCCGACGATCGATCATATGTGAGCAGCTCATCCGCAATCGCCTCGAGAGCGGGCACGGGCGGCTCAAGAGTTCTCAGCGCGCAATCGAACTCGGCGGAGCGATAGCGCTTCACAAAATCATCCGTATCCAACGCCTCGGTCTTGACCGAGAACCCAGCGGCCTCGAGATCGCGCACGACATGCGCCACCACCCGGGCGCCCGTTCCTCCCTTGCGGTAGATCAGATCGAGATCGAGCGGATCGGGCAAGGGCGCATCGGTCTCGGTGCCCTCTTCGGCAGAACCCTCCCCTTCCACGGGATCATTCTGCAGCGCCGCGAGCTTGGCGGCCTCGACCAGCTGAAGCGAACCCTCAGGATCGTACGTGCACGCATCCCAGGGCTGTATCTCGGCAACGCGAGGGGAAATGGGACCGAGGGCGGGCTCGCCGCTGAATTTGAGCACCTTGCGACACAGGGCCTCGCGATCGACGGAAAGACAGGCGGCACGACGCATCTCGGGGCGGGAAAACACCCCGGACACGCAGTTGAGGGAGAGATAGAGCAAGCCGCCCTCGACCCCGTGCGCAAGACGGGCATCCACCGCCATCGAACGGCCGTCAGGAGCGGGGGTCGCGATATCCTCGGCGTCAGAGAGCTGGTCGACGGGAACGTCGGTGATATCGATATTGCCAGCTCGGAACTGCTTGTACGCCGCGACCGTGTCAGCCATGGGGTCGAGCAAGACGCCCGCGGTAAGCGGCGCGCCGATGGCGCAGTCGGCGAAAGACGCGAGCATCACACCGCGCCCGCGCTCCCACGGGTACTTGAGGGCAAAAGGCCCGTTGCCAACAGGCTTCAAGGCAAATGCCTCGGGATCAGCCAATGCCGCGGCGGGGACGGGACCCAGCGCGGGATGAGCCGTCACGTGATCGAAATATGGACACGGCTGGGTGAGGGTGACCACGAAGGTGGCATCATCGGGGCAGCGAAGACCGACCATCTCCGAAGCCCGACCCGCGCGCAGCGCCGCGTAGCCATCAACCAGGTGCAGCAACGAACCCCACCGCCCGAACAAGGGCTCGGCATCAGATGCGCTCTCACCGCTGGGAATGGCGCGTACAAGGCGCTCCCATGCGATCTTGAAAGACGATGCGGTCACGCGCTCCCCATTGTGAAAGACAGCGTGCGCCGGAAGCTTGAACGTGAACGTGCACGCGTCGTCTGAGACGGCGCACGACAGCGCAGCGCCGGGGACAAGCTCCCCGTTGGCATCGAACCGCATCAGGGGCGTGAAAACGGCGGAGAGCACCTGCAGGCCCGCACGATCTTGAACCAGCAGGGGATCGACCTCGGAAAGCTTCCCAACACGGCATTTCAACCAGGATGCGGGGACGGTCTCCGCACCACCTTGGGATCCGCCCTCCTGCCCCCCGCACGCGGAGAGCGCGGACATCGCGGCGATGCCCATGGCCGCACCGCAAAGGGTTCGTCTATCGATCATCAAAAGTCCTCCCGGCTTTCGCGCGGTTGCATATTGCATCCACTCTAAACGAAATGAGCGCGCAAGGACCGACATTCCACGCACTATTCAGGCGGCGCATCGAGGCACTTCACCCTGTTCGGTAAAAAGAAGGACCCGCAGGGAGCGGGTCCTTCGAATGTTCGATGCAAAGCGCGTCGTCAGACGGGCTTACAGATCGATATGAGACTCCTTGATGGGGAACGGAGCCGCATAGTGGCAGGCGCAGAAATGGCCCTCGCCGATCTCACGGAACTCTGGGGCCTCCTCGGAGCACTTGGCCTGAGCGATCGGGCAGCGGGTGTGGAAACGGCAGCCGCTCGGCGGATCGATCGGGCTCGGCGGATCGCCGGCGAGGATGATGCGCTTGCGGTTCTGCTGCACATCCGGATCCGGAATCGGAACTGCAGAGAGCAGGGCCTGCGTGTACGGGTGGTTCGGCTCGGCGTACAGGCTCTTCCAATCGGAGAGCTCGACCATCTTGCCGAGGTACATGACGGCCACGCGGTCGGAGATGTGCTGCACGACGGACAAGTCGTGGGCGATGAACAGATAAGCGGTTCCGTACTGCTTCTGCAGGTCCTTCAGCAGGTTCAGGACCTGGGCCTGGATGGAAACGTCCAGGGCGGAAACAGGCTCGTCGCAGATGATGAGCTTCGGGCGCAGGATGAACGAGCGAGCGATGCCGACGCGCTGACGCTGACCGCCGGAGAACTCGTGCGGGTAGCGGTTGATGTGCTCGGGATTGAGGCCGACAACGTCAAGCAGCTCGCGAACGCGCTCGATACGCTCCTCGGGAGTGCCGATGCCGTGAATGACCATAGGCTCAGAGATGATCTCACCGATGGTCATACGGGGGTTCAAGGATGCATAGGGATCCTGGAAGATGAACTGCATCTCTCGGCGCATGGCCTTGAGCTCCTTCTTGTTCATCTTGGAGATGTCACGACCCTCGAAGTAAACCTTGCCGGAGGTCGGCGGATCGAGGTGCATGATGGCGCGACCGGTGGTGGACTTACCGCAACCGGACTCACCGACCAGGCCGAACGTCTCGCCAGCACGAATCTCGAAGGAAAGGTCGTTGACAGCGGAGACGACCTTCTTGGAGAACTTACCACCCATGAAGCCGGAGCCGGTGGGAAACTCCTTGTGCAGGTGCTCGACCTTGAGCAGGGGCGTGTTGTTATCTGCCATTTAGGCCTCGCCTCCCTTCGTGGCGGCGACGTTCACGTCGTCGGGAATGGCGGTCGGAACCGTACCGCGGGAACGGGACGTATCGGGTGCGAAGCGCTTCACAAACGCATCGTCGTCGGCGTAGTGGCACTCGGAATAGTGGCCGTTGTCCATGACGAACTTCTGCGGACGCTCCTTGTGGCAGAGCTCGGTTGCATAGGGGCAACGAGGCGCGAAGGCGCAACCCTTGGGGAGGTTCACGAGCGACGGCGGATTGCCGTTGATCGGCGTGAGGGGCTTCTTCTCGTCGGTCGCCTGCTCGGGAATGGAGCGAATCAGACCCCAGGTGTAGGGGTGGCGGCTCTCGTAGAAGATCTCCTCGGCGGTACCGAACTCAACCGGGTGACCGGCGTACATGACCATGATCTTGTCGGCCATGTCGGCAACGACGCCCAGGTCGTGGGTGATCATGATGATCGCGTTGCCGTTCTTCTCCTGCATCTCCTGCATGAGCTCGATGATCTGAGCCTGAATGGTAACGTCGAGAGCGGTGGTGGGCTCGTCGGCGATCAGGATGTCAGGGTCGCAGGCAAGGGCCATGGCGATCATGACGCGCTGACGCATACCGCCGGAGAACTGGTGGGGATACTGGTTGACGCGCTTCTCGGGCTCGGGGATGCCCACGAGGTCGAGCAGCTCGGTGGCGCGCTTCAGGGCCTCCTGCTTGGAGTAGCCGCGATGCAGGCGCAGGCCCTCGCCCACCTGACGACCGATCTTGTAAACCGGGTTGAGGGAGGTCATGGGGTCCTGGAAGATCATGGCGATATCGTTGCCGCGGACGTGCTGCATCTCCTCTTCGGACATGCTGAGCAGGTCATGGCCGCGATACGTGACAGAGCCGCCCTCGATCTTGCCGGGAGGCATGGAGATGAGGCCCATGATGGTCATGGCGGTCACGGACTTACCGGAGCCGGACTCGCCCACCACGCCGAGGGTCTCGCCGCGGTCGAGCGTGTAGGACACGCCGTCGACGGCATGCACGACGCCGTCCTCGGTGTGGAAGTACATCTTGAGATCGTCGACTTCCAGCAGGTGCTGGCCCTCGGGAATGGGCTGGGTCTTCAGATCGACGTAGTTGTCATTCTTCTTAGCCATGATTTACGCGTCCTTCATCTTCACGTCAAGAGCGTCACGCAGGCCGTCGCCGAGCAGGGTGAACGCGAGAACGGTGGTCAGGATGGCAAGACCGGGCAGGATCATGAGCCAGGGCTCGGTCTGCAGGAACTTCTGACCCTCCTGGATCAGCGTGCCCCACGAGGGATCCGGCGGGATGACGCCCATGCCGAGGAAGGACAGGGCAGACTCGGTCAGGATGGCACCGCCGATGTTCATGGTCGCGTACACGACGATGGAGGCGACGGAGTTGGGGAAGATGTGGCGGGCGATGATGCGAGCATCAGACGCACCCATGGCACGGGCGGCGTCGATGTAGTCGCTCTCCTTGACGGAGAGGATCGCGGAGCGGAACACACGGGCGATCTGCGGCCAGCCGAGAATACCGATGGCGAAGAACACGTTCTGGATGCCGTTGCCGATGACCGCGATCATGGCGATGACGAACAGCGTGTACGGGAACGCCAGGAAGGTGTCGGCGAGACGCATGATAATCGTATCCCAGATGCCACCGTAATACGCAGCGATGGCGCCCATCACCAAGCCGATGATGGTGGAGATGCCGGTTGCAACGATACCGACGGTGAGAGAGATGCGGGCACCGTAGATGACGCGGGAGAGAACATCGCGGCCGAGGGTGTCGGTGCCGAACGGATGCTCAAGAGACGGCGCAAGGCGGGAGTTTGCCGCCATGGTGGCCGTGTCGGATGCGGTCGGATCGCCCAGAACCTGCGGGACCCACAGATCGGCAGTGACCGCGACGAGGATGATGATGGTAAGCCACACGACGGCGAACATCGCGAGCTTGTTCTTCCTCAGACGCTTGAAGGCGTCGCCCCAAAGGGTGCGCGTGGGCTTGTCGGACTTATCGGCGACGACATGATGCTCCGCCGCGACGGCACGGGCCTGATCGCCCATGTTGCTCATTGGATACTGCACGCTACTCCCCTCCTACTTATCGCTCTTGCTGCCAAGGCGGATACGCGGATCGAGGAACGCGTAGCTCACATCGACAATGAGGTTGATGATCATGACCACGAACACGATGACGGTGACGGAACCCATGACGATGGGCCAGTCGCGCTGAGTGATGGCGACGTAGGTCATCTGACCGATGCCGGGCCAGTTGAAGACCGTCTCGGTCAGGATGGCACCGGCGAGCATGGCACCGAAGTCCATACCAATATATGTAACAACCGGGATGAGGGCGTTCTTGAGCGCGTGATGGAAGATGATGGAGCGCTTGGAAAGACCCTTGGCCTTAGCGGTGCGAATGTAATCCTGGTTCATAACCTCGACCAGCTGGGAGCGCATGATGCGCGCCGTGTAGGCGGTGGAGACGGCGGCCAGGGTGACAGCCGGCAGGATGTAATAGGTCCACGCGGGGAACTGCGGGAACGGACCGGGCACGCCGGAGACCGGAAGGGCGACCGCGCCACCCGTGGCATTCTTAAGCCAGATGCCGAAGATCAGCTGCAGCAGCAGGCCGAGCCAGAAGGCGGGCATTGCGACGAGCATGGACGTGGTGAGCGTGACCAGGATGTCCCAGAAGGAGTAGCGCTTGATGGCGGAGATGATGCCGGCGCCGATACCCACGAAGGCCTCGATCACGATGGCGACCAGCGCGATCTGAACCGTATGCGGATACGCCTCGAAGATCATGTCCTTGACCGCACGGCCCTTCTGATAAGAAGTGCCGAGGTCGCCCTGGAGCAGATTGCCGAGGTAGTTGAAATAACGGTCGACCATCGGGGTCTCGATGGTGTTACCGTCTTCATCGAAGACGATATTGCCGTTCTCGTCCGTCACGATCAAGCCGTGAGCGGCGCGGATGTTCATCTCCGTCTGGGGATCCATCTTCTTCTCGCCGGCGATCAGCTTGATCGGGTCGCCGGGCACGACATTCTGCATGATGAACAGAATGAGCGTGACGCCGAGGAAGACCGGGATGAACTGTAGGATTCGCTTGAGGATGTACCTGAGCACAGCGATACCCTCCCTAGTCTCATGGACACTACACCTAGCTGCAGTAGCATGCAGCATAAACTGTGATTATACGTCACTTGTCACTGAATACTGCGGGGATTATGCGTAGATATGCAGTCCACGCCCCCATTTCCATACAAATCCAAAGCTCGTTACACAAAAAGCAGGACACCGCTTGCGCGATGTCCTGCTGTTCATAGCGCTTCTCGCTTTACGAGCGATCGAAACTAGGCGAGCTCGGCGGTCTCGAAGTGCGGCTTGGTCTGAGCGTCGTAGTTGAAGGACTTCATGCGCTCGGAGCCAATGTAGTTGTGAGCGTAGAACATGATCGGGATGACCGGCATGTCCTTGCCGATGGTTCCGCAGATCTTACGGCAAGCGGCCTTGCGCTCCTCCTCGTCCTGAATCTGACGGGCGGCCAGCATGGCGGCGTCCATCTCCGGGTTGCTGTACTCCTCGTAGTTGTTGTCAGCACCGGTGAAGAAGTTCGGGTACAGGAAGTTGTCCATGGTCGGGTAGTCGGCAGTCCAGCCAAGGCGGCCGAGGCTGAAGTTCTTGTCGGACAGCTGCTGCAGGTAGGTAGCCCACTCGACGGTCTCCTGGGTGACCTTGATGCCCACGGCCTCGAGGTCGAGCTGGACAGCGGACATGAGGTCGCCGTGATCGCCGTCGCCGTTGTAGTTCAGCGTGATCTCGACATCGCGCTTGCCGTCGGCGTTGGCGGGGTAACCGGCCTCATCGAGGAGCTTGGCGGCAGCCTCGGGATCGTACTTGCAGTCCTCCCAGACGTTCTCGGGGGAATCGTCGATGGAGGTCGGCATGATGGAGGTAGCCGGCTTACGGGAGCCCTCGAACAGGGTGTCGACGATGTTCTGGCGGTTGATGGCCAGGGAGACGGCGCGACGGACCTTCGGGTCGGCGAGGACCGGATCCTGCGGGCTCGGGATCAGGAAGTAGGTGGAGAGCTCGGTACCGAGCAGGCACTGCTTGCGGGGAGTGGAGGTAAAGCCGTCCTCGGACTCGCCGTACTTCTCAATGCACTCCTTGATCTTGCCGCTCGGGATGGAAGCGAAGTCGATGGAGCCGGCCTGGAACTCGTTGAACGCGGTATCCGGGTTCTTCTGGATGGACATGTACACGCCGTCGAGGCTGGGCTTCTCACCGTAGTAGTCCTCGAAACGGGCGAGGGAGATGTACTGGTTGTGCTTCCAGGGTTCGGTCATCATGAACGGACCGTTGCCGATGGGCTGCTCGAGGAACGCCTTGGGATCCTCGTCAGCGCAGGCCGGAACGGGGGCGAGGCCGGGATGGCAGCAAACGGCCGGGAAGTCGGCCATGGGGTCGGTCAGGGTGACCTCGAGGGTCAGCTCATCGACGGCCTTGAGGCCAGAGAACTCGTCGGTGTCACCGGCGTTGAACTCGGCGTAACCGGCAACCGGGGCGAGGTGGTAGCAGATGTCGGAGGGAGTATCCATCTTGGGAGAGGCGACGCGCTTCCAGCCGCGGATGAAGGACTCGGCGTCGACAGGGTCGCCGTTGTGGAACTTCATGCCCTCACGGAGCTTGAAGGTGTAGACGCGACCGTCCTCGGAGACCGTAGGAGCCTCGGCAGCGCAGCAGGGAACGGCGGAAGCGGAATCCCAATCCCACTCCATCAGGCCGTCGAACACGCTGAAGACGACCGCGGTGCCCTGGTTCTCCTGGGCGTTATACGGATCGATGAACGCGGGCTCGGAGAGGTAGAAGTTCATGACCTTCTTGCCGGAAGCGTCGCCGCCACCGCCGTTCTCGCCGCCACCGCAGCCAGCGAGAGCAGCCACAGCGCCGGTAGCAAGGGCGCCACCGATGAAGGTACGACGACCCATCACGGGCTGGGAAAACTTGAAATTAGCCATGCCATCCTCCTTATAATGCAGGTTCACGGAGCACGACGCCGGTTGAGCACCCCTTTGGTGCGACCGGGGGTGCGAACACGTTGCCTTGCCCCGTTGCGCTTCGCGATGCCGCTAGGCTGTTCGGCTTCGCGCGATGGCCAATACCATAGCGCACTTTTGCATAATGGAGTACAAGTTTTCTGCCCGATTCCTGGCATTTTCTTTAGCTTGTTAGAGTATATGCAGGTAGAACAGCACTTTAGTGCATAAAAGAACGGCGAGGGGAACCTGAATACCCGACACAATGTTTCAACTGTGTAACGGAAGATCATCCCTCGCACACCTTTGACGAGAGCAGATCAACCGCCGGCCAATTTCCCGACGCCTATTAGCCGCCGATACGCTACAGCCTGGGCGACCGCTCATAAAAAAGACCCGACCGGACGATGCCGATCGGGTCCAAAAGCCTTATGAGCTCAAATCCTTACAGGCCGACAATGCCCTGCGGGAAGAAGAACATCGCCAGGACGACGCAGGCGGCGAACACGCAAGCAACGATGACCGTGAGCTTGTCGAGGTTCTTCTCCATGACGCCGGTTGCGGTGCTGGAGTTATACAGGGAGCTGGCGATCATGTCGGAAACGCCGGTGCCCTTGCCGGAATGCATGAGAACGAGCGCGATGAGCAAAAGCGTGGACAGCACCCACACGGCGAAGAGAACGATCTGCAACGGACCCACGAGGACTCCTTCTAACCAAGAGAAACGTACAGCGGATAATAGTAGCACACTCCCCTGTCCTTCCGCGAAATTTCACTCACCTTCACCCTGACGAACGGATGCCAGTCAGGAGACGCGCGAAAAAGCCGCCGCCCTAAACGGGCGACGGCCTCTGTATGCGATCGACGCAAATGAATGGACGAGCGCTACTCCTCGATGGCGAGGACGCGACCCGTCATCTCGGCGCTGGGCTCGAGACCGGCCATGGTGAGCATGGTCGGGGCGATGTCGGACAGGCGACCGTCCTCGATGCCGACGAGCTTGGCGGTGTCACTCACGACGATGAACGGCACGCGGTTGGTGGTGTGGGCGGTGAAGGGCTTCTTCTCGCCATCAACCTCGTCAAACATGTGATCGGCGTTGCCGTGGTCGGCGGTGATCAGCGCAAAGCCGCCCTTGGCCTGAATGGCCGGGATGACCTTGGAGAGAGCCTCGTCGACGGCCTCGACGGCCTTAACCGCGGCCTCGAACACGCCAGTGTGGCCGACCATGTCGCAGTTGGCGAAGTTCACGATGTAGAAATCGGCGCGATCCTCGTTGATGGCCTCAACGAGTTTCTCGGTGACCTCGGGAGCGCTCATCTCGGGCTTGAGGTCGTAGGTGGCTACCTTGGGGCTGGCGACGAGGACGCGCTCCTCGCCGGCCTTGGGCTCCTCGATGCCACCGTTCATGAAGAACGTGACATGGGCGTACTTCTCGGTCTCGGCGGTGTGAAGCTGCTTGAGCCCGTTAGCGGCGATGACATCGGCCAGGACGTTCTTGGGGAACGTCTTGGGGAAGGCGACCTCGACGTCGAAGGACGGGTCGTACTCGGTCATCGTCACAAAGTGGGAAAGCTCGATCTTCTCGCGCTCGAAGCCGTCGAAGTCGGCGTCGGTGAAGGCGCGGGTCATCTGACGGGCGCGGTCCGGGCGGAAGTTGAAGAAGATGACGGCGTCGCCGGCGTGAATGCCCTCGTTGTGGCAGGCGAACGGATCGACAAACTCGTCACCGCGCGGGTCCTTCTCGTAGAAGGCCTTGATGCCGGCGACAGGATCGGCCTCGACGTCGGAAGCGTTGACCAGCACGTCGTAGGCGCTCTGGATGCGCTCCCAACGGTTATCGCGGTCCATGGCCCAGTAACGGCCGGTGACGGTGGCGATGCGGGCGTCGCACCCGGTCTTCTCAGAGACCTCGGCCAGGAAGGCGGCGAGCTCGGAAACATAGCCGGCGCCGGACTGCGGGTCGACGTCGCGACCGTCCATGAAGCAATGGACGCGAACGGTCTTCACGCCGTGCTCGGCGGCCATGGCCACGAGAGCCTCGCAGTGGCTCTGCATAGAGTGCACGCCGCCGGGGCTCATAAGACCCATGAGGTGCAGGGTCTTGTCGGTAGCGGCGCAATCATCCATCGCCTTGACGAAGACCTCATTCTCCTTGAGGGAGCCGTCCTTGATGGCGTTGTTAATGCGCGAGAGCTCCTGGAAGACGATGCGGCCGGCGCCGATGTTGAGGTGGCCGACCTCGGAGTTGCCCATCTGACCGTCGGGCAGGCCGACGTCCTCGCCGGAAGCACCGAGGGTGGTGTGCGGATAGTTCGTATACAGGCTGTCGATAAAGGGCGTGTTGGCCGCGCTCACGGCGTTGTCGGAGCCCTCGGGCGCCAGACCGAAGCCGTCCATGATGACGAGCAGTGCAGGAAGGTGGCGGTTAGCCATGGTGAATTCTCCCCTAGTAAAAAGAATGGGCCGCAGCGCCTGAGCGCCGCGGCCCGATTGCAAGACGGGTATTACTCCGCGGCCTTCACGACCATCTCGGAGAAGTCCGCGGCCTTGAGAGACGCGCCGCCAACGAGGGCGCCGTCGACGTCGGGCTTGGCCACGAGCTCGGCGATGTTGCCGGGCTTGGCGGAGCCGCCGTAAAGCACGCGGATGCCATCGGCCATCTCGGCGCCGAAGAGCTCGACGAGCGCCTCGCGCACGGCGTGGCAGACCTCCTGGGCGTCATCGGCGGTGGCGGTCATACCGGTGCCGATGGCCCAGATGGGCTCGTAAGCGACGACGAGCTGGTCGGCGGAGGCGAGCTCGAGACCCTCGAGGCCGGCCTTCACCTGGGTGACGACGTGCTCCACGTAGGTGCCGGCCTCGCGAACCTCAAGAGGCTCGCCGCAGCAGAAGACGGGAACGATGCCGCCGGCGACGAGCGCCTTGGCCTTCTTGTTCTGGTCCTCATCGGACTCGTGGAAATAGTCACGACGCTCGGAGTGACCGATGATGCAGTAGGTGCAGCCGGCAGACTTGAGCATCGGGACGGAGGTCTCGCCGGTGTAGGCGCCGGAAGCCTCCCAGTAGCAGTTCTGGGCGCCCAGGGCGATGGCGGAACCCTCGAGCTTGTGAGCGACGCAGCACAGGTCGATGGTGGGCGGGCACACGAGGACCTCAACACCGGCGGGGACCTCGGGCAGGGCCTCGACGAGCTCGGCGGCGAGGGCCTTGGCGGCCTCGCGGTCGTTGTTCATCTTCCAGTTGCCCGCGATAAGGGTGGTGCGATTATTCGGCATCGTTCAGAGCCTCCACTCCAGGAAGGGCCTTACCCTCAACGAGCTCCATGGAAGCGCCACCGCCGGTGGAGATCCAGCTCATCTTGTCGGCCAGGTTGAACTTGTTGACGGCTGCGACGGAGTCGCCTCCGCCGATGATGGAGGTGCAGTCGGCCTCGGCGACGGCCTCGGCGATAGCCTGGGTGCCGTGGGCGAAGTTGTCGAACTCGAAGACGCCCATGGGGCCGTTCCAGAACACGGTCTTGGCGCCCTTGATGGCCTCGGCGTAGAGCTCCTCGGTCTTGGGGCCGATGTCCATGCCCTCGCGGTCATCGGGGATCGCGTCAGAGGCAACGACCTCGGGCACGGCGTCCTCGCCGAAGTGGTCGGCAACGCGGTTGTCGATGGGGAGCAGGATCTTGACGCCCTTCTCCTCGGCCTTCTTCAGCATCTCGCCGGCGCGCTCGACCCAATCCTCTTCCTTGAGAGAGTTGCCCACGGTCAGGCCCTGGGCGAGGAAGAAGGTGTAAGCCATGCCGCCACCGATGATCAGGGTGTCGGCGGAGTCGATGAGGTGATCGAGGACGCCGATCTTGGAGGAAACCTTGGAACCGCCGACGATGGCGACGAGCGGGCGCTCAGGGTTGGCGAAGATACCGGTGAGAGTATCGACCTCCTTCTCGAGCAGGAAGCCGGCCACGGCAGGCAGATACTCGGCGGGGCCCACGACGGAACCCTGGGAGCGGTGGGCGGTGCCGAAGGCGTCGAGGACGAAGACGTCGCCGTAAGAAGCGAGCGTCTTGGCGATCTCGGGGTCGTTCTTCTTCTCGCGCTTGTCGAAGCGGACGTTCTCGAGAACGAGGACCTTGCCGGGCTCGAGAGCCTCGACAGCGGCAGCGGCCTTCTCGCCGTACGTGTCGGCGACGAAGGTCACATCAAGGCCGGAAAGCTCGGCGAGCTTGGCGGCGACGGGCTCGAGGGAGAACTCGGGCTGGAAGCCGGTGCCGTCCGGACGGCCGAGGTGGCTCATGAGGATGACGCGGGCGTTGTGGTCGACCAGGTACTTGATGGTCGGGAGGGCAGCGTTGATGCGGGTGGTGTCACCGACAACGCCGTCCTTGATCGGCACGTTGAAGTCGACGCGGACGAGGACGCGCTTGCCGTCGACGTCGATGTCGCGGACGGTCTTCTTGGTGAAAGCCATGTCCATTCCTTTCTTATTTGACGAGCGGTGGACGATGCGTCCATCCGCTTGAAAAAGGGCGCGACCCCGGGCATACGCCATGAGGCCGCGCCCTCCTATAGACGCTTGGTCTAGATGCGAGAATAACCGCGCAACTTAGGCGACGAACTTCTCGAAGTACTTGATGGTGCGGACCATCTGGGAGGTGTAGGAGTTCTCGTTGTCGTACCAAGAAACAACCTGAACCAGGGTCTGGCCGTTGCCGAGGTCGGCGCACATGGTCTGGGTGGCGTCGAAGATGGAGCCGTGGGTCTCACCGATGATGTCGGTGGAGACGATCTCGTCCTCGTTGTAGCCGAAGGTCTCGGAGATGGTCTCGGCGTAAGCCTTCATAGCGGCGTTGACCTCGTCCTTGGTGACGACCTTGTCGACGACGGCGTAAAGGTTGGTGAGGGAGCCGGTCGGCGTAGGAACGCGCTGGGCGGCACCGATGAGCTTGCCGTTGAGCTCAGGCAGAACCAGGCCGATGGCCTTGGCGGCACCGGTGGAGTTCGGGACGATGTTCACGGCGCAGGCGCGGGAGCGACGCTTGTCACCCTTGCGCTGCGGGCCGTCGAGAGCCATCTGGTCGCCGGTCCAGGCGTGAATGGTGGTCATGATGCCGGACACGATGGGGGCGAAGTCGTTCAGACCCTTGGCCATCGGGGCGAGGCAGTTGGTGGTGCAGGAGGCGGCGGAGATGATGTCGTCCTCAGCCGTGAGCTCCTCGTGGTTCACGTTGTAGACGATGGTGGGCAGGTCGTTACCGGCCGGAGCGGAGATGACGACCTTCTTGGCGCCAGCGTTGATGTGAGCCTGGGCCTTGGCCTTGGAGGTGTAGAAGCCGGTGCACTCGAGCACGACGTCGACGTCGAGGTCGCCCCAAGGCAGGTTGTTGGCGTCGGCCTCCTTGTAGATCTTGATCTCCTTGCCGTCAACGATGATGGCGTCCTCGGTGGCCTCGACCTTGTGATCGCGGGAGTAGTTGCCCTGCGTGGAGTCGTACTTCAGCAGGTACGCGAGCATGTCGGGAGAGGTGAGGTCGTTGATGGCGACGATCTCGGAGCCCTCGTGACCGAACATCTGACGGAAGGCCAGACGACCGATACGACCGAAGCCGTTGATAGCAACCTTAACTGCCATGTGTGTCTCCTTTCATTGGACCTCCCGCGGGCTGGCTGCCCGCCGTTGAAGTCCGAAAACTAACCACTCACCAAATATACCTTTTTTCCGCTTGCTCAATCGTGTGATTGGCAACTTTCGGACAAAAGTCCCAGTTTGAAACGTTTCACCATGCTATCGACCCCTAAGACCAGGGTTGTCATCGATGGTTGAGACGCTTCAATCCCCTTCATGCGACGCCATCGCCTCCTCAACCATCTTCTCCAGGCGCAACACACGGTGATAGAGGGCCGACTTCGACAGAGGCGGTTGCGCCATCTCCCCAAGGTCGCGCAACGACAGGTCGGGGTGATTCTCGCGCAGGCGGCAAAACGTCTCGAGCGCCTCGGGCAGTCCTGGGCGCAACCCCAAATCATCGAGGGCCTCGATAAGCTCGAGCTGACGTTGGGCCGCGCCGGCGCTGCGCGTCTGGTTGGCGAGCTCGGCGTTCACGCGTCTGTTCACCTGGTTCTTCACGTGCTTGACCGCACGAGCCTCTTCGATCTCCGCGACGGCGCGCGTGGCCCCGAGCTTCGCGAGCAGGCGCCTGATGTCCTCCGCGCTTTTGATATAGACCGCATAGGCGCCCCGGCGCGGGTTGACGCGAGCCTGGACCCCCATGCCGCAGATGAGATCGGCCAGGTCGTGGGCGAATTGCTCGCCTTGCACGGCGATCTCGAGATGGAAGTCACCGCGCGGATCGGCCACGAAGCCGCCGGCAATGAGGCTGCCCCGCACGAACGCGCGGCGGCAACAGGCGCGGTTCGCGACGTGTTTGGGCACGCCGGCAACCAAACCGCCCGAGCGGTCGAGAATGCCCAGCAGGATGAGGGCCTTTTCCAAATCGGGCTGATCGGGCAGGACGATGAGGTAATTGCGCACGCGGTGCAGGACGGAGCGGCGGACGGTGAGGTCCGTCTTGAGCTTCAATATCTTGTGCGTGAGCTCGATCATCGTGCGCGCAACCGCACCCGTCTCCGTGGCGACCTGGAGCTGGTATCCCCCGCGCCCGCTGATCGAGAGCGTGCCGCACACCCGGACGAGCGCGGCGAGCGTCGAGACGTCGCAGTACGCGCACTCGGGAGCGCAGCGCGCGAGCTCGTCGCGAACCTCTGCCGTAAAGGACATCTACCTCATCACCTCCGCGAGCGCAGCGGCAAGGCGCCCGGCATCATGGACGGCCGGGGATTCCCCACCCGTGAAATCTCGTACGACGACGCGCCCGGCTAAAGATCCGATGCGCTCGAGGTCCGCGACGCTCGCCTCAATCGGGCCGAACGGCGCCTGCTTGACCGCGTCGATCATCGAGGCCGAAACCGGCCCTTCATCTTCTGCGGCATGCTCAGCCGCCTCCTGCGCAGCACGCTCGACGATACGCTGCCAAGCGCGCTTCTCATACGGATGGACGAATTCGGGGCCTTGCGCCCGATGGACCAAAACCGCGTCAAGCGCCCCCTCGAGACCGCAGGCGACCAAGGCCTCAACATGATCTGCCACGCTCATGCCGGCAGTCTCCCCCAACGAGTCGATTTTGGGGCAGACGAACACCCGTGTGGCGCTGGTTGCTGCAAGCGCATCGCGGATCCCGGGGACCAACACGTTGGGAATGATTGAGGTGAACAGCGAACCGGGACCAAGAACCACAAGGTCCGCGTTGAGAATCGCCTCGACGGCCTCCTCGTTCGCCGCGGGGCACGCAGGTTCCAGGCGCACCTCGGACATGGTGCGCAGACCATAGGAGATGCGGGCCTGGCCGTACACCGCATCGCCCTCGCGCGTGCGCCCGGAAAGGCTCACGAGCTCCAGGGTCGAGGGGTGCACATGCCCAACACACTCGAGCAGGCGCTCGCACGTGCGAATCGCGCCGACGAACGAATCGGTCTCTTTGGCAAGAGCCACCAGCAGCAGATTGCCGAGCGCGTGGTCGTCGATGTAGGGGAAACGATGGGCGAACGCGCGAGCGAGCGGGGCGGTGGGGTCGGCGGCCAGAGCGGACAGGCACTTGCGCACGTCTCCGGGCGGCACGATATGCTCCCGCTCGCGCAAGAGGCCGGTCGATCCGCCGTCGTCGGCCATGGCGACCACCGAGTCGATATGTGCCCCCATGAGCCGGAGGGCCGCTATGAGGCGCGGTTGGCCGGTACCGCCGCCGATGGAAACCGCCCTGAGGCTCTGATCGGGCATCGTTAGCTCCTGAGATTCGCCTTGGCGAGGTCGCGATGGGAGATACTCACGTGGTACTGGTGACGCTCCAAGTAGCGCCCGGTCGCCTCGGCGATGGCGACGCTGCGATGCTGACCGCCAGTGCATCCGATCGCGATGGAGAGTCTCGGCTTGCCCTCGGCGATATACCCGGGCATGACGGCATCGAGCAGGCGGAACCAGGCGTCGAGGAACTCCTGCGTCTTGGGATGGTCGATCACGAAGTTGGAGACCTTCTCATCAAGACCGGTAAGCGTGCGCATCTCGGGGTCGTAGAAGGGATTGGGCAGGAACCGCACGTCGATCATGAGGTCCGCCTCAACCGGAAGCCCATGTTTGAAGCCGAAGGAAAACACGTGGACGTCCATCAGCTGCTCGTCGCTGAGCTCTGAAAATGCGGTCTGAAGGCGCCTACGCAACGTCGCCGTGCGCATACGGCTCGTATCGATGACGAGGTCGGCGCGCTCACGGATGCTCGCCAGCGCCATCCGCTCACGCTGGATTGCGTCGGCCATCGTGTCGCCGCGCTTTGCGAGCGGATGACGGCGGCGATTCTCGCTGTATCGGCGAATAAGCACCTCGTCCGAAGCCTCGAGGAACAGTACCTTGCAGGTCATCTCATGGTCGCGCAGTGTCTCGATGGTGTCGAGTAACTCATCGAAGAGCCCCTGGCTGCGCAGGTCGCTCGTAACGCACAGATGGCGCCCCACGCCCGTGTTGATACCGATGATCTCGGCGAGTTGCATGATGAGGCTTGGGGGCAGGTTGTCGATACAGAAATAACCCATGTCCTCAAACACGTGCATGGCCTGCGTGCGGCCGGAACCGGACATGCCGGTGATGATGACGATATCGGGGACGCGGTCGGCGCGCTCGGCCGAGATGGTATCTGGGCGCTCGGACATGATGGGCCTTTCATCTGGATCGAAGCGTTAGCGAATCATTGGTACGAGTATATCCCCTCATGCGACGGCAAACGAAAACACCGCGCCTCGGCCGAAGCCCAGACGCGGTGAAGTTATGCCATACGGGAACAGGCGTTAGATGTGGCTCACGATGAGGGTCATACAGCCCTCGAACGAGAGGTCGTCGCACATCGAGGTTGCAACGAAGTGATCCCCCGCCTTGAGCGGGCTGCCATTGACCGAGCCCTCGCCCGCCATGACCGTCACGCAAAGGAACGGGTTGCCGGCGCTCGCCGCGGGATACGTAAGGGCGCCATCGAGATACACACGGTCGACGGAGTAGGCGGGGCAATCGACCAGATGCGTGACACCATCGACCTCGGGGGCCGTGATCTCTCCCGTCTCCGGGGCCTTCGCCTCATAATCGACAACGTCAAGGGACTTGTCGATATGCAGATCGCGCAGGGACCCGTCGTCCTGACGGCGGTCGTAGTCGTACAGACGATAGGTGACATCGCTGGACTGCTGCGTCTCGAGAATCACGGTCCCACGCTTAATGGCGTGCACCGTGCCGGCGTCGATCTGGAAGAAATCACCAGGGTGGATGGGGATCTCGTTCAGGACCTCGTTCCAGCGGCCTTCCTCGATGGCGGCGGCGAGCTCCTCGCGAGAGGCCGCACGCTGGCCGACGATGATCGTGGCGTCGTCATCGCAATCGATGACATACCAGCACTCGGTCTTGCCGAGTGACCCGTTCTCGTGCTCGGCGGCATACGCATCGCCCGGGTGAACCTGGACGGACAGGTCGTCGGTGGCGTCGAGGATCTTGACCAGCAGGGGGAACCGGTCGCCATCGAGGCCGCCGAACAGCTCGGGACGCTCATCCCATACCTGAGAGAGGAACATGCCGGCAAGTGGGCCCGAGGCGATCTTGCAATCCCCGTTAGGATGGGCGGAGATGCCCCAGCACTCCCCCACCGGGCCGTCCGGAATCTCGTAGCCGTACATCTCCTCGAGCTTACGGCCGCCCCAGATCTTGCCGTGAAAGACCGGTTCCATGAACAGCAGGTCGGTTGAAGTATCCATGCGCACCCTCCTTGCCTTCGCGCGAGATGTTCTCGCACCTTAGTCCCACCCATGATACCGTCCCCCGCGTCGGCGCACTCCCCTTTTCCCATCGACAAATCGCATTTACCGAAATCGAATCATCGACGATTCGAGGAGGGGCAGGATGGAATTGAAAAACGACGGGCGCCCCAATCCAGGGACGCCCGTCGCCAGGCTTCAGATCGGAAAAGTTCTGGCTACGCGTCGATGGCCGCCTTGAACCAAGAGGTCAGGCTCGTGGGGTGCGTGATGGCGGTGCCCACGACAACGGCCCACGCCCCAGCGTCGATTGCAGCGCGAGCCTCGGCGGGCGTATGGACATGGCCCTCGCAGATGATGGGCAGGTCGGGGAACTCGGCCGTGGCCTGGCGCAGCAGCGGCAGATCCGGGCCCTCATCGAGCGTGGTGTCGATCGCGGGCTTGTTGTGCGAGAGCGTGGTGGAAACCAGATCGAAGCCAAGTTCCACGGCGTGACGGATGTCCTCGATGGTCATGCAGTCCGCCATGAGCAGGACGCCCTCCTCCTGCAGCGGGCGCACCGTATCCTCGAGCGTCTTGCCGTCGGGGCGCGGACGATCGGTGGCGTCGATGGCGACGATGTCAGCACCGGCGGCAACGCAGGCGCGCGCATGGCGCAGCGTCGGCGTGATGTAGACACCCTCGTGCCCGTCCTTCCACAAGCCGATGACCGGAATCTCGACGCGGCCCTTGATGGCCGCGATATCGGAGAGGCCCTGGCAACGGATGGCCGCGGCGCCGCCGAGCTCGCAAGCACGGGACATGCTGGCCATGATCTCCGGAGTACGCAGGGGCTCACCGGGGTAGGCCTGGACACTCACGACGAGCTTGCCCTTGAGCGATTCAATGATGGGATGCATGCGCTCCCCTTTCGGATTGAAGATCCAAGCGCTAAAACGGCCCGATCGCACCTGTGCGACCGGGCCGGGGCGCTTACATTACAAAGATGCCAGCAGATGCTCGGCGGCGCCGATCAGCGGGGCATCGCCCTCGAGCTCGCCGATCAAGATCGGGGTCTCGAGAAGAGGATCGAGCGCCTGGCTCGCGTAGCCCTCCGCCACACTCGTCTTCCACGTCTCGCTGCGCCAGTCGGGACCCTGATGGATAACACCACCGGACAGCACGATGACCTCGGGGTCGAGGATGTTGGCAAGCGAACCCAGGCTCGCACCGAGCGCGAAGCCCGCCTCGTGAATCACGGAGATCGCGCGCTCATCACCCTGGCGGCAAAGGTCGTTCACATCGCGACCGACCGTTGGACGGGACTCATCCACGCGTCCGTAGCGCTCCTCGAACATGCGGCCGATGGACGTACCGGAGGACACGGATTCAAGATGCCCGGAGCGACCGCAGGCGCACGGGATCCCCTGTGCACTCGTCGACTCGATGTGACCCATGTGGCCGGCAGCGCCATGGAAGCCGCGCATCACACGGCCGTCCTCGACGTAGGCACCGCCGATACCGGTGCCGATACCCAGGCAGAGCACGGAATAGCGGTCACGGCCGACGCCCCAATGGGCCTCGCCCAAGCCATGGGCCTGAACGTCGCCGACAACGGCGACCGGCATCCCAAGAGCCTCGCGTAGGCGAGGACCGAGCTCGATGCCGCTCCAGCCGGGCATGATCTCGTTTGCATAGGCGATGGAACCAGTCTTGGGGTCGACCACACCGGCGGCGGCCACGCCGACGCCGATCACCTTGCGGTCGGGATCGCTCGCAAGCGCCTCTCGAATCGCACCCTCGATGCGGGAGTACACTGCCTCCCCGCCCTCGGAGGGATTCGTGGGAATCTCGGCAGAATAAACGGGATACGGACGGGAGCCGTCCGCCGGATACTCCATGATGGCGCTGGCGATCTTGGTGCCGCCGATATCGACGGAGCACACATAACGCGTATCAGCCATAGTTGCCTCCAATTAGAGCAGACCGCACTCGACGAGAACGTTGCGAATGGCCTCGACGTTGGCGCCGGAAAGAGCCTTGACCGGACGAAGCATCTGATTGGACTCGAAGACACCCATGAGCTGCAGGGCGGTCTTGAAGGCACCGACGCCGGCGCCGTAACCCTGCACGCCGTCCGTGCAATCGAAGATGTGGGAGAGCTCGTTGAGCTTGTCCTGCTCGGCCTTGACCGTGGCCCAGTCGCCTGCCTCAGCGGCCTTCCACATGCGGACGTAGCCCTCGGGGTCAACGTTGCCCAGGCCGGGGACGGAGCCGTCCGCGCCGGAGAGATATGCGCCGTCGACGACGATCTCGTGTCCGGTGAGCAGGCTCATCGGGTGACCGAGCTTCTCATTCTCCTGGCAGAGGTAACGGAAGGAGATGTCGTCACCGGAGGAGTCCTTCACGCCGGCGAGCACGCCCTCGGCGCCGAGCTTGGCCAAAAGCTTCCAGGGAAGCTTGGTGTGCACGCAGACGGGGATGTCGTAGGCGAAGATCGGAAGGTCGAGCTCCTCGTGGAGGATGCGGAAATGCTCCTCGACCTCGGCAAGGCCGCCGAGGGCATAGAAGGGGCACGTGGCAACCAGGACATCGGCACCGAGCTCCTGAGCACGGCGACCATGCTCGAGCACACGCTCGGTCTCGGTGTCGATGATGCCGACAAACACGGGCACGCGATGGTCGACGATGCGGACCGCCTCACGGACGACCTCGTCGCGACGCTCGTCGGTGGAGAAAACAACCTCGCCGGAAGAGCCGAGGAAGAACAGGCCGTCGACGCCCGCCTCGATCATGCGGTTGATGTTGCGCTCAAAGGAAGCAACGTCGAGCTTACGGTCCTCGGTATCGGGGACGACGACCGGCGGGATGACACCACGGTAGATCTTGTTTGCCATGAGGGTATCTCCTTATGTTCGCTGCCCGAGCCTCGCCCGGGCACAGTAGATGAACGAAAAGGGCGCCCCGCCGCGCATGCGGCGCGGCGCCCATATCCCGCGATGCGACGGACCGGAAGATCGCTCCCGAAACCGAAGCACCCGGAATCAAGCCGCTATTTTCCCAAGTTGGGATGGAGCAGCGAAGGCGCAGCCCCGAGCAGCATCTTGGTGTAGGGGTCCTGCGGGTTCTCGAAGACCTGCTTGGCAGGGCCCTCCTCCATGATCTGGCCATGATTCATGACCACGATCTTGTCGGAGATGTAACGGACCGTCTGGATGTCATGGGAGATGAACATCATGGACAGGCCGAGGTCCTTCTTGAGGTCGGTGAGCAGATTCAGGATCTGAGCGCGGACGGACACGTCGAGGGCCGAAGTGGGCTCGTCGGCGATGATCGCATCGGGCTTGAGAGACATGGCACGGGCGATGGCCACGCGCTGGCGCTGACCGCCCGAGAGCTGGCCGGGCATGGCGCGCAGGGCGCTCTTGGGCAGACCGACGAGCTCGATGAGCTCCTTGATGCGCTTCTCCTGCTCGGCCGTGCTGCCGACCTTATGGACCAGCAACGGGTCGAGGAGCTGATCGTGCACGATCATGCGGGGGTTAAGCGCGGTAGCGGGGTCCTGGAACACGACGGACACGACGCGACCCATCTTCTTGCGGAGGTCGGACGTGCGCTTGGTGACGTCCTCGCCCTTGAAGTAGACCTTGCCGGACGTCGGCGACTGAAGACCGCACATGACGTTGGCGGTAGTGGACTTACCGCAGCCGGACTCGCCCACGATGCCGATGGTCTCGCCGGGCATGAGCTTGATGGTGACGTGATTGACCGCGTGCACCAGATTGGGGTGCAGCAGAGAGCCGGTGCGCGTCTTGAACGTGACGGAAATGTCGTCGAGGAAGATGATCGGCTCCTTCTGGGCGTCGCTCATCTACATCACCTCCTGCTCGGTAGCGGCCACGCGCTCGAGGTACGGCGTGAGACCGTTCTCCTTGAGGTAGGCGTCAGGCAGCTCGGAGAAGCGGTGGTTCTTCCCGGGGAGCTCCTTGATAACGGGATGGACATCGAGGCCCAACGTGGGGTGGCTCGAGCGCGGGGCGAAGCGGTCGCCACGCGGGAAATCCTGCGGCGACGGCACGGAGCCGGGCACCTGGTGCAGGCGGGAGCCATCCTTGGCGCCCTCCTCGATCGAGAGCACGGAGCCGAGAAGGCCGCGGGTGTACTCGTGGATCGGGTTCGTGAGCAGCTCGGTGGTGGGAGCCTGCTCGATGACCTGGCCTGCATACATGACCGTGATCTCGCTGGCGACCTCGGCGACGAGAGCCAGGTCGTGGGAGACGAAGATCATCGCGAAGCCGAGCTTGGCCTGAAGATCGTTCAGAAGCTTGATGACCTGCTTCTGGACGGTCACGTCCAGAGCGGTGGTGGGCTCGTCGCAGATGATGAGCTTGGGGTCGCGGGTCAGGGCCATGGCGATGAGCACGCGCTGGCGCTGGCCACCGGAGAGCTCGTGCGGATAGCTCTCGAGCGTGCGCTTGGGATCGAGGCCGACGAGCTCGAGGAGCTCCTCAGCGGAACGGGTACCGCCGCGGCTCGTGAGCTGCTTCATCTGGGTGGAGATGAGCATCGACGGGTTCAGGGAGGACAGGGCGTCCTGATAAACCATGGCAATCTCGTGGCCGAGCAGCTTGCGATGCTCGTCCTTGGTGAGTTTGAGCAGGTCGGTGTCGCCGAAGAGGACCTCGCCGGTAACGGTCTCGTTGGGGTCGGTGAGGCTCATGATCACCTTGGTGGTGATGGACTTGCCACAGCCGGACTCGCCGACGAGGGCCATGCACTGGCCGGGACGGACCTCGAAGCTGACGTTGTCGACGACCTTGACGTCGCCATGGGTGTCGAACTGGATGCTCAGGTTCTTCACCTGGAGCAGCGGCTTGACGGACAGGTCGGGCACATGGCGATCGGTGCGCTGCAGCTCGACCTCGCGCAAAGCGGCCAAACGGCGGTTGAGGCTCTCGGCCTGCTCGGCATAAGCGCGAACGGGGTCGGAGGCGAGGATGTCGTCGGCGCGACGGGACTCGACGTCCTCGTCGTCGCTGGCGACCATGGCGCCGGGCTTGGCCGCCATGGCGTCGGTGAGGCCCTCGGAGAGGATGTTCAGCGCAAGGCAGGTGACCATGATGGCGATGCCCGGGAACAGGGCTTGCCACCAACGACCGGCGAGCACGCCGCCGCGAGCGTCGGCGAGAATGTTGCCCCAGGTGGCGGTGGGCTCGGTGATGCCGGCGCCGATGAAGGTCAGAGAGGCCTCGAAGATGATGGCGTCGGCCACGAGGGTCACGGTGAAGACCATGATGGGCGCGATGCAGTTGCGCAGGACATGCTTGATGAGGATCCACGGAGCCTGGGCACCGGAGACGATGACGGCACGGACATAGTCCTCACCGTACTCAGACACGATGTTCGCGCGAACGATACGCGCGATCTGCGGCGTGTACATGAAGCCGATGGAGAAGATGATGGCCGGAACCGAATTGCCGAGGATCAACACGAGGACGGCGGCCAGGGCGATACCCGGGACGGACATGATGATGTCCAGGACGCGCATGATGACCTCGGAGACGCTCTTGCGGGCGACCGCGGCGATGGCACCGACGATCGAGCCGAAGAACAGGGCGAACAGGGTCGCACCGAAGCCGATCACCAAGGAGTAGCGGCCACCGTAAAGCATACGGGAGAGAATGTCGCGACCCTTGTCGTCGGTACCGAACAAAAAGCCGTTACCGGGAGCCTGGCGGGCGGTGAAGATCTCGAGCGGATCATGCGGGGCGATCAAGGGAGCCAAGATCGCGGTAAGCGCCACCAGGATAAGGAGAATGAGGGAGATCTTGCTGCTCATCCTCATGTTCTTGAAACCGCCGAACTTCATGCCCTTGGAAGCAGCTTCCTCGAGCCTGGCAGTTTGCTCTTCACGAATCTTAACCATGGCCTACACCGTCCTAATGCGCGGGTTGATGAGCAGGTACAGCATGTCGACCACGATGTTGATGATGACGAAGGCCAGGGCCACGACGATGACGACACCCTGGACGAGCATCGTCTCGCCGCCGGTGATGCCGGCGAGAATGGCCGTGCCCATGCCGGGCAGGTTGAAGATGACCTCGATGACGACGGCGCCGCCCATGAGGTAACCGATCTTCAGGCCGAGCGTGGTGACGGGCGTGATCAGCGCGTTGCGCAGCACGTTGCGGGCGATGACGACAAACTCGGGCAGGCCGCCGCCGCGGGCGGTGCGGACGTAGTCCTTATCGAGCTCCTCGACCATGGCCGTACGCACGATACGGGTCATCTGGCCCGTGAGCGGGAACGCAAGGGCGATGGCCGGCATGAGCATACGGGCCATATACCCACCGGGGTTCGCAGTGAAGTGCGGCAGCGGACCGGACGCGGGTAGCACACCCATATACGAAGAGAACAGCAGGATCAGCAGGACGGCGAACCAGAAAGACGGCGTCGCGATTCCCGCAATGGAGAACACGCGAATCAGCTGATCGGGCCACTTATCGCGATACAAGGCGGCGATGACGCCCAGCACGAACGAGACGACCGCGCCGATGATGAGGCCGATGAACGTCAGCTGCATCGTGACGGGCAGGGCGGTGGCGATACGGTCGACGACAGGCGTGCGGCCGGCACCATACGTGCCGAGGTCGCCGTGGAGCAGGCCGCCAATGTAGTTGACGTACCGCTCGGGCAGCGGGTCATTCAGACCCTGATCTTCCATGTACTGCTCGATCGCTTCCTGCGAGGCGCCCTCTCCAAGGGCGTTGCGGGCAGGAATACTCGGATCGGTGAACGACATAAGGCCGAACACAAGCAGCGTGACACCCAGTGCCATGATGGGCAACGCGACGAGGCGTCGTCCGATAAGGCGCAAAAGGTTATTCACTTCTTCCCCCTCTACATTCCAAAAGCCTTGTGGGGGGCTCGGGTAGAACACGTCACCCGAGCCCCCCACGCTCTTATATCCTATTCGCGTCCAGACAGACGGAGCGGATGCAAGTGTTTACGCCGATATTACTCGGTAACCGTGGCGCAATCGATGAAGGACATACCGGTGGTGCCGATGCCCTTGAAGCCGTCGATGCGGACGCCCTCGCCGTTGGGGGTGTCGCGCCAAGAGGCGGTCACGGTCTTGACCTGGAGCACCGGGTACAGGACGGCCTGCTCGGCGATCATGTCGAAGCACTTGTTCCAAGTCTTCTGCTGATCGTCACCGGTCTGGCCAAGAGCGGAGGCCATGAGCTCGGTGAGCTCCTTCCACTCAGCGGACTCGCTCCAGCGAGCGCGGACCTTCATCCAGGCGTTGTCACCGTACCACCAGTTCATCAGCAGGTCGGGGTCGGCGCCGAAGCAGGAAGGATCGCCAGGGGCGAGCAGGAGGTCGAAGTCGCCGCCGGCGTCGATGTCGGCGTAGGTGTCGGCGGTGGTGCGGGTCACGATCTCAGCGTCGAAGCCGAGCTCCTTGAGGTCCTGCTGAACCTGGACGGACATGCTCTTGACCTGCTCGTTGTCGGTGGTGAGGAGCTTGATGGAGCCACCGGTCACGCCGGCCTCCTCCAGGAGCTTCTTGGCCTTCTCGACGTCGTGCTTGTAGACGACGGAAGCCTCGTTGTAGTTGGTGTAGGACTTGGGCAGGTAGCAGGTGGGGGCGGTGGCGAGACCGGCGAAGGCGTTCTCGATCATCTTCTCGTAATCGAGAGCGAACATGACGGCCTGGCGGGCCTTGACGTTGTCCCACGGAGCCTTCTGGGTGTTGAAGAGCATGAAGCGGGTGCCGAAGCCGTCAACGGTATCCATCTGGCAGCCGGCGTTCTGAAGCTGGTCGACGGCGTCGGCGGTAACCATCTCCATGACGAGCGTGGTGCCCTCCTGCTGGGCCTGAACGCGGGCGGTCGGGTCGACGAGGATGTCGATGTGCAGCTTCTCGTCCTTGGCGGGGTGATCGCCGTTGTACTCCGGGTTCGGGACCATCTCGACCTTGGAGTCATCGATGACGTCGTACATCCAGGGGCCGGAGCCGACGGGCTTGGCGGTCATGTCCTCCTTGGTGGAGGAGGCGGGAACGACGCGGACGATGGCGAGGCGCTCCTTCAGCAGGGAGAAGTTCGGCACGGCCGTCTTGACGGTGACGGTGGTGTCGTCCTTGGCCTCAACGGAGGCGATGGGGGCGAGCATCGGGATGTAGATGTTGCCCTCGGCGGTGGAGCGCAGGAAGGAGTCGGCGACGTCATTGGCGGTCACCGGGGTGCCGTCGGAGAACTTGGCGTCCTTGCGCAGGGTGATCTCGTAGGTGGTGTCGTCGACCTGCTTGGGATCGTCGGAGGCCAGCTCGTTGAAGACGCTGTAGTCGTGGAAGTCGAGACCGTACAGACCCTCGACGACGTGCCAGTTGGTGCCGCAGGCGAGAGCGGAAGAGGTGCTGGAAGGATCGAAGTTGGTGGTGGTGTAGGCAGAGCCGGCGGTGATCACGCCGCCGCCCACAGTACCGTCAGCCGCAGGAGCGGAGCCTGCGGGCTTGTCGCCACCGCCGCAACCGGCGAGACCAAGGCCAGCGACGGCGGCAGCGCCACCGGCAAGACCGAGGAAGGAGCGGCGGGACACGCCCGTGTTCAGAAGATCGCGCATGGGAACTCCAATCAAGCGCTCGGCGCTGCAACTCGGCAGCGCACATTACAGACCCTTTCAAGCCTAATGGGTCATTCGTTTTTTGTGCCGAACCCGTCGATGAACGGTCATCCTTCCGCCCAGGCGGGAAAACGACCGTTCACGAGATTGTTGACATTCTTCCGGGATGGTATTAAGGACCATACCAGTTTTCCAGGAATACGCTTTATCATCCTAAAGTACCCTGGTATTTACTGGTTTTTGCTGGTATTAGAACTGCCCCTCAAACTATATACATAGGCAGATAATTTAATACCACTTATTCACCTTCGGCAGCATCTTGCTCGACGCGCTGGGCCTCGAGTGCGCGGAGCGATTCGAACACCGAACGGGCCACCTCGGCAGGCACGCCGGGGACCTCCGCGATCTCGGCCTCCGACGCCGCGCGAAGGCGCTTCATGGAACCGAACCGCTTCATGATCGCCTTCTTCCGCGTGGGGCCGACGCCGGGGACCTCGTCCAAGACGGAGACGGTCATCGCCTTGCCGCGCAGCTCGCGATGGAAGGTGATTGCGAAGCGGTGGCTCTCATCGCGGACCTGTTTGATGAGATACAGAGACGCCGACCCGCTGGGCAGCACGATCGGCGTATCGTCCCAGGGGACGAATACCTCCTCATCGGCCTTGGCGAGGCCACAGACCGGGATGTCGAGACCGAGCTCTTCGAGCTGCCTCATCGCCGCGGTGAGCTGGGGGCGGCCGCCATCGACCACCAGCAGGTCGGGTCTGCTGCCGAACCGCTCGTCGGCCATGCGCTCGGGGGCGTAGCGACGTCCGAGAACCTCGGACATGGAGACGAAATCGTTGGCCTCATCCAACTCCGCACGGATCTTGAAGCGACGGTACTGGCTTTTGTCGGGCTTGCCGTTCGTAAATACGACCATGGACGCGACGGTGAAGGCGCCATGCAGGGTCGAGATGTCGAAACACTCGATGCGCATCGGCGGCGCGTCCAGGGCCAACGCGCTCTCGAGCTGCAATAGCGCCTGATTGGTGCGATCGTCCGAGTACCCCGTCCGCATCATGTAGCGCATGAGGGCATGACGGGCGTTGCGCTCGGCCATCTGCAGCAAGCGGTGCTTCTCGCCACGCTGCGGGCGGTGCAGGCGGCACACGCGCCCCCTCTTGCCCGTCAACCACTCCCCCACCACGTCCGCATCCGGCAGCTCGATCGCAAGGTCGACCTCATGGGGGACGTCGGCCGTCTCATCGTAGTAACGCTTAACGAAGCCGGATGCCAGCTCGACCTCATCGACGTCGAGGCCCTTGTCCAAGATAAACTCGCAGGTTCTCTGCACGCGCCCCTCGCGCACGACGAACACGCAAGCACCGGCGATGGTCTCCTCACGATAGAAGCCGATGAGGTCCAAATCCACGCTCGTGGGAAACACGACCTGCTGACGATCGTCCAGTCCGTCGATAACCTCAAGGCGACGCTTGATGCGCCCCGCACGCTCGAAATCGAGATCGGCGGCAGCCTCGGCCATATCGGCTTTCAGCTCATCGACGAGTTCGCGGCGTTGCCCGGATAGGAATCGCTCGACACGACGGACGTTCACGGCGTATTCCTCACGACCGATCATGCCGGCGCACACGCCGGGCCCGCGCCCGACGTGGTAGTCGAAACAGGGACGCCCCTGATTCGAGCAGATGAGCTCGATGACGTCGGTATCGTCCGGACGTTTTTCAAGCAAGCGGCGGACGCGCTTCCACTCGGCACACGAGGCCGTGCAGATCGGGCAGACCTTGCGGAGCGTGTCGATGGTCTCGCGGGCGGCGCGACTGTCCGTGTACGGACCGTAGTAGCGCGTGTCGGGGCGATGCTTCTCGCGCGTGTACTTGATGGCGGGGAATACGTCACCACGCGTGATGGCGATGTAGGGGTAGGACTTGTCGTCCTTGTAGTCGACGTTGAAATACGGATGGTATTGGGCGATGAGCTCGCGTTCGAGGACGAGTGCCTCATGCTCGCTTTCGACGACGATGTAGTCGAAGCTCGCAACGAGCTGCATCATGAGCGGGATCTTTGCGCGATCGTCGGTCAGCGTGACGTACTGGCGCAGGCGAGCGCGCAGGTTCTTGGCCTTGCCGACGTAGATGACCTCGCCCGAAGCGTCTTTCCAAAGGTAACAGCCGGGATCGTCGGGCACCTCGGCAACCTGTTCGACAAGGCTCGGGGCATGGTCGCCCCCCTGGGCGCGCACGTGCTCGGAGGCGGCGCGGGCGGAAAAGGGCGCAAGAGGCATGGAGCGGGAGGGCGGGGTATCGCCGGATGAGCGGCCTAGCATACGCGCCGACCGAATTCCGCCCCGATGACAACATGCGAAGGGCATCCCTTGGGAGCGAGCGTTCTCATGGGCAGCCTACCGCCTCACGGCCTTTGCATGGGCGCGCAGCTTCTTGACGCCCTGCAGCGCTGCGTAGAACCCGCCCTTGATGGGGACGTCGCGGTCGGGGGCGATTCGAACCGTTCCCTCTTTGGCGAACTTCGTCTTGAACTCATTGAGATTCATGGTCTCTGGGGCGAACTCGCTGCCGATGCCCATAAGGTCGTAAGACGTGCAACCGAGCTCGGCAACGTGCATCATCTCGAAATGCACCAGAGCGTCGGCGACATGCATCCTACCCGCACCCGACACCGTGGCCGCGTAATACCGCGTTGCAACGGAACCCGAAACGGTCACAAGCGACCAGCCCACGAGCTCGCCGTCGATACGGGCGGCATACACACGGCAGTGATCGGGGCCGAGCACCCGCATCATGTTGGCGTAGTAGGAACAAGGAGCCGGAACGAACCCGTCGCGCGCAGCGGTATCGCACATGATCTTGTGATATTCCTCGAAGGATGCGACAGCGAGATCGGTCTCGTCGGCCATCGAAGCGGGGCACTCGCGCAGAGCCTTGCGGACATCGCGGCGGCCGCGCGGCTTCATGCGGGAGAAAATGGCCTCCTCGCCGCCGGACAGGTCGACGACGACAGTGGTGTCATACGGCAGCGTCGAAAGGCACGAACGCGTCATGGGGAGCTCATGGTCGACGGCCAGGCGCATGAAGACCTGGGAACGGTCGGCCTGCCTGATATGCGCGACGAGGGCCTCGAGAGCCTCCGCCTCGTCCTGGGCGCTCGGTGCGTCGGCCCACACGGGGGCATGATGGGCTCGCAGGTAACGATAACCATGCGTCTCATACTGCACGAAAGAGGCGAGCGCCGCCGTTTCGCCGTCGCGAAGCACGGCAACGTAACCCCACGGGGAGCGGCCATCGACGGTCGACTCGAAATCCTGCCACACGGGCAGCTGCTCAACGGGGATGTCGACCCCAAGAGCCTCGAGAGCGACCTCGTACTCCTCGCGCGATAGCGTCTTCACCTGCATGCAATCACCGGTCCATATATGCCATATCCTCACGATACAGCGGTTAATCATATCCCACGGAAACGGGCGGACCGGCCGAACGCGAGCGGTTCTATTAAGAATGCATCGACGGCGCGCGTCTTTGTCGTGAGCTTGCGCGCGGGCCGCTCCGAGTGCGATAGAATCGCAGGATGTCCAGCGAACCAAGCGCGGTTATACCGCGAGGAGTCATCGGAGTTCTCATGCAGCCAACCACACCACGTACCGACTTCATTCCCGTCGTCCTCGGCGGAGATATCGGAGCTTACGCGCTGTGCCGTCAATTCCATGAGGCGTTCGGCATCCTCCCCATCATCATGAGCTCGGGGTTCGTCGGCATGATCCAGCACTCCCGCATCGTCGATCGACGCCTGGTCGCCTCCCTCTCGGCACACGACCTTCTCGAGGCGATCACCGCCATCGCGCTCGAAGACCGCGAGCGTCGCGTACTCGTCGTGGCCAACACGGACCCGCTGATCGAGGCGCTCGAGACGATTCACGAGAAGCTCCCGTTAAACGTCGTATGCCCCATCCCGCCCCGCGCCGCATTCGACGCCGTATGCGATAAGGACACGTTCGCTGAGCTATGTGCGGCGCACGGCCTCGAGACGCCGCGGACCGAAGTTGCACGCCTCGCTGGAGACGAGCCCATCGCGCCGTGCGCGATCCCCTTCCCTGTCGTCGCCAAGCCCTCCGTTTCCGCCGGGTACTACGACTTCCTCCTCAAGGGCTTCAAAAAGGTCTATTTCCTCTCCTCGCAGGCCGAACTCGACGAGTTGTGGCGCGACCTGAGGAACGCCGGCTTCACGGGTGACTTCCTCGTGCAGGAACTCATCGGCGGAGACGACACCCACATGGACTCGCTCACGCTCTATATCGGCCGAGACGGCGCCCCGCGCTTGCTCGGCGCCGCCCAAGTGCTGCTCGAGGACCACGCCCCGACGATGCTCGGCAACCCCGTCGCGATGGTCATCCGCGAGAAGCCCGAGCTATGGGAAAAGGCCTCCGCACTTCTCGCCGACGCCGGATACCGCGGCTTTGCCAATTTCGATATCAAGCGCTGCCCAGTGACGGGCCGCGAGGTCTTCCTCGACTGCAACCCCCGCATGGGCCGCAACTCCTACTACAACGTCGCAGGCGGCGTGAACCCCATGGAGGTTCTCGTCCGCGATGCCATCGACGGGATCATCGACGAACCGAGGCGCGCCGACAAACCGGCGCTCTATTCCCTGGTTCCCCTGCCCTTGCTCAAGCGCTACGTCCCCGCAGGCCCGCTCCTTGACGAAGTGAAAGACCTGGCGAGTGCCAAGCGCGTCTTCGACCCCCAGCGCTATGCCGCCGACGCATCATGGCGTCGCAGGCTCGATGTCGCGTTGACCGAGACCAATCAGTACCGGAAATTTGCAAAGTACTATCCGGAGCGCACCGACACTTCTTTCTAGAAACAAGCGCACAGCAGCCGCCCAAATTGCCGACATGAAAAAGCGGGACGCCGAAGAAGGCGCCCCGCTTTTTCAGATATCGACCGCGCGCAGCCCTAACCGCGGTGAAGCGCGCGCGACACGCGAGAGAAAAGCGCATCGAAAAACGGTGCTTCAGACCTGCCGAGCGCATACGCACTCCCATAGGCCACCAAAAGGGCCGGCAGGCCCGCAAGGGCCGCGTACATCAGGCCGCGCAACATTGAGCCGCCCACCGGACCGACAACCGTCGTGAGCAATATGAGCAGACCGGCGCCGACGGCAGATCCCAGCAAGCCGAACACGAGCGCCCGCGCGCCCGAAAGCATGACGGAGGAGAACCCGAAGGATCCCACCTCGCGACGAATACTGAGCAGCGTGACAACATCGACGGCGAGGAAGTGGAAGGTGGAGCTCAGCGGCACAACATAGAGACCATAGACGGGCGTGAGGACGATACAGAACACCACCTGCGTGGCCGCCGCGACGCAAGCCGCAAAGGCATAGATCTTCATCTTCATGAGCGAGGAGCAGACCTTCTGCAGATAGGTCGAGAGCGCGTACAGTGGCAACGCGACGGCCTGAACCTGCAGGTACGTTGCAGTCATAGCCGCATCCTCGGCGTCGAAGCCACCGAGAAGCGCCACGAGGACCGGCGCGAAGACGATAAGCAGCAGTGCGCAGGGGATCATGGTGAAGATGATCTTGCGCATGCCGGATGAGAGTGCACGGCGATAGGCATCCATCCGCTCAGCGACGCGGTAGTTCGAAAGCTCTGTGAACATGGTGACCGAGATGGGGATGGCCAGGATCGAGAAAGGCAGCACATACCAGACGCGGGAATAGTACGCGATGGCGGCGCCGCTCGAGGTGACTTGGAGCGCGCAAGACGACTGGACGGCATTCGTGGGATACGACGCGAACGTGACGATCAACGTCGGAAGGCCGATTGCAAGCGTTTCGCGCAAAGCGGGGTCATGCAGGTCGATTTTGAGACGCAGCCTCACTCCATGACGGCGCAATGCCGGCAGCTGGATAAGCACCTGGGAGACCACGCCCAAGGGGTTGCCGACGGCCAGGATGATCAGTGCCTGGTCCCATGCGAGCAGTCCGCCTTTGACCACCAACGAGTACAGCATGAACGACGCGATGGTGATGATGTTGTTCACCATGGGGGCGGCATTGGAGGCGAAATAGTCGCGCTCCGCGTTGAGCACACCCGAAACCACCGAGGACACGCCATACAGGATGACCTCGAAAGCGAAGAAGCGGAAGAACCATACCGCAAGATCGAAATCGAAATCCGCGCTCGCGCCCGCCGATTGCGTCCAGATGATCGGACCGGCGAATATGAAGCTCAAAACCGAGAGGACGCCCATAATGACGAGCAGGATGGTGAGCAGATTCGAGGCGTACTCGGCCGACGCCTCACGGCCGCGATTGTTGCGGACGGAGAGGTAAACCGGCAGAAATGACGTGACGAGCATGCCGCCCATCACGAGCTCGTACAACATGTTCGGCATACCAGCAGCGACGGTGTAACAACTCGCAACGGACATAAGCGCCCCGGAAAGCGCATTGGCCTGCGCCATCGTCCGACCGAAACCGGTAATACGGCTCAGAATGACAAGGATGCTCGTCGAGTTGGCCTTCCGGGCGGCGAGGCGCTCGACCTCCTCCTCCGTCTCCTCGCGCAGGCACTCTTCAAGCTCGTCTTTCAAGGGGCTCTCCGCATGCGAATTCGACGACAGGCGAGAGCGCTTCGCGGCAGTGAGGTAGACGGCGGTCTCATCGGGCGCCGTCGTACTCAGCGACGTCTCGCGACCACGCTCGGTGGACCCACGTTGCGCGGCGGCGAGAAAAACGGCGGTCTCCCCGGGAGAAGAGGAAGTCGCGTTACCGTGAGCAGCGTTTGGACGCACGCCCGATCCGGAACCCCTACCGTCACGGGGGGCAAAATGGGCACCTATTCTCGATTCTTCTCCTGGCATGCAATCAGCCTCTCAAGAAAAAGCGCCCCCGGGAATCCGGGGGCGCTTGCATTCACACATTCACGCCGTGCGGCCACCGCGCACACGGCTCGGCACTACACCGGAGAGCCGCCGCCGACGTAGTTGCCGCCAGCATAGAGGGATGCGACCACAACACCGACGCCGGGCATCGAAGCATGGACGTACCGTCCCCCGCCAATGTACAGACCGACATGGTAGATGGAGCTCGTGGAACCGCCATTACCCCAGAAGACGAGGTCACCGGGCTTGAGGCTGCCGATGTTGTACACCAGGTGTCCCTTGGAGCGAACCAAGTTGAACTGACTCCGAGAGCTATGCGGGATACCATAGCCGACCTGGGCGTAAGAATAGCTCGTGAGGCCGGAGCAGTCGAAGGCGTTGGGGCCGGATGCAGCCCACACGTAGGGCTTGCCGACCTGCGCGAGAGCGACATCGACAACGCTGGCGGGCGCATTGCCGGAGTTGGTGTTGCCGTTGTTGTTGGGCTTCTCAACGGGCTTGCTGGGCTTGTTGTTATTGCCCTGCTGCTGTTGTTGTTGCTGCTGTTGTTGTTGCTGCTGTTGCTGCTGTTGCTGCTGTTGCTGAAGCGCCTCCTGGCGAGCCGCCTCCTCAGCGGCCTTGCGGGCGGCCTCCTCGGCAAGCTGATCCTTGAGCTGCGTGTCGAGGTTGCTGTAGAACGACTGCTGCTGGCTGACCTTCGAGCTGACCTCGGCCGTCTTGGACTCCTGCTCGGAAACGAGCTCCTTCTGACGGGCCTCCTGCTCGGCAAGCTCGGCCTGCTTCTGCTCGAGCTCGGCCATATCCTGCTTCACCTTGGCGATAACCTGGGCGTCGGCATCGGCGACCTTGTTCGCATAGAACGTGCGAGAGAAGAGATCGGCAAAGTCCGTGGAGCCCAGAACGATGGAGAGCAGGTTCGCGCCACCCTGCTTGTAGGTGGAGGACACACGCTGGGCGATGACCTCCTGGCCCTCGGCGACCTCCGCCTGCTTCTTCTCGATATCGGCACGCGTCTGCTCGATCTGGCCCTGAACGGTGGCGAGATCGTCCTTCACCGTGGCGAGCTGGCTGCTGGCGAGCTCGAGCTCCATGGTATAGGTCTGGAGCGTGGCGTATGCGTCGTTGACGCGCTGCTGGAGCACGTCGGTCGGCTCTGCGAATGCGACCGCAGGAACTCCGGAAACCGAGAGCGTCGCGGAGAGTAGGCAAGCCGTGGCGATGACTGTGGTGCGTTTGAACTTCATGTCACGTCCTAACGTGTTCGGGTGCATCAAGGATACCAACCCCGACCCCTGAGCACCACCCAAAGCCGACGTGCGGCAGAATAGCTTCACAGGAACGGGCGGGACCTACCTTCGACAGATGTCCGCTGTAAGGGCGTTCAGGCAGGTCAACAGCGGCTCAACCGGCACTTCGAGCTGAATGCCGCGGCGCCCCCCGGAAATGTAGACCGCATCATACAACCAACATGTCTCATCGAAGATCACCGGAAACGGCCGCTTCAGCCCAATGGGCGAGCAGCCGCCTCGCACATACCCGGTCACCGCCGTCAGTTGTTTGGTGGGCAGCATCTCGAGCGACTTCTCCCCCGCCACCTTTGCAGCGGCCTTGAAGTCGAGCTCCTCGGCAACTGGCACGCAGCACACCACATGGTTGCCTGAGGGCGCCACTGTCACGAGCGTCTTGAATCCCTGTCCGGGATCCTCTCCCAGCTGCGCGGCAATAGACTCACCCAGACCACGGGCCTCCTCGCCGTCGTCCTCGTACGTGTGCAGGATATACGGCACGCCCTCGCGCTCCAACTCGCGCATTGCGTTCGTCTTTTGAACCTTGGGTGCCTTAGCCATCGATCTCGGCCATCCGTGCTCGGTCACGTTCAAGCAGGGGCGCCAGGAACTTGCCGGTGTAGCTCCTCTTGCACGCAGCCACCTTCTCGGGCGTGCCGGACACCACGATGCGCCCGCCGCCGTCACCGCCCTCGGGACCGAGGTCGATGATGCGATCGGCCACCTTGATCACATCGAGGTTGTGCTCGATGACGAGCACGGTGTTGCCCGCGTCCACCAGGCGCTGCAGCACGTCGACGAGTTGGCGCACATCCTCGAAGTGCAAACCCGTGGTGGGCTCGTCCAGGATGTAGAACGTCTTGCCCGTCTGCTTGCGGTGCAGCTCCTTGGCGAGCTTCACGCGCTGGGCCTCACCGCCGGACAGCGTCGTCGCCGGCTGTCCGAGGCGCACGTAGCCCAGCCCCACGTCGTAGAGGGTCTGCAGCTTGCGCTTGATCTGCGGGATGTTGCCAAAGAACGCGAGCGCCTCGGTCACGGACATATCGAGCACGTCGGCGATGGTCTTGTTGCGGTAGCGCACCTCGAGCGTCTCGCGGTTGTAGCGCTTCCCGCCGCACACCTCGCACGGCACATAAATATCGGGCAAAAAGTGCATCTCGATCTTGATCTGACCGTCGCCCTTGCAGGCCTCGCAGCGGCCACCGGGAACATTGAAGGAGAAGCGGCCCGGCGAGTAGCCGCGCGCCTTGGACTCAGGCACGCTCGCAAACAGCGCGCGCAGATCATCCCACAGGCCGATGTAAGTCGCCGGATTGGAACGCGGGGTGCGGCCGATCGGGCTCTGGTCGATATCGATGACCTTGTCAATTTGGTCGATGCCCTCAATCGCCTTATAGGGACCCACGACACGCGTCGAGTTGTGCACGGCGTTGGTGAGCGCGGGCGCGATGGTATCGGTCACCAGCGAGCTCTTACCCGAACCCGAAACGCCCGTCACCACCGTGAGGGTGCCGAACTCGATCTCAGCCGAGACGTTATGCAAGTTGTTGGCCTTGGCGCCCGTGATCTTGAGGGCCCCGCGACCGGGGTTGCGGCGCTCCTCGGGCAGGCGCACCATACGGCGGCCGGAGAGGTAGGCGCCCGTAAGCGAGTCGGGGCAGGCCATGAGCTGCTCCGCCGTCCCGGCGCACACGACCTTGCCCCCGTGCTCGCCGGCGCCCGGTCCCATATCAACCACGTAATCGGCCGCGCGGATCGTATCCTCATCGTGCTCGACGACGATCACGGTGTTGCCCAAATCACGCAAACGCTCGAGCGTGGCGATGAGTCGCTCGTTATCGCGCTGATGCAAGCCGATGGAGGGCTCATCCAGGATGTAGAGCACGCCCATGAGGCCCGCGCCGATCTGGGTCGCCAGGCGGATGCGCTGGGCCTCGCCGCCAGAAAGCGTCGCGGAGGCGCGATCGAGCGTCAGATAGTCCAAACCGACATCCACCAGGAAGCGAAGACGCTCGCCGATCTCCTTGACGATGGCGTGGCCGATGAAGGCCTCGCGCTCGGTGAGCTCGAGGGCATCGAAGAACGCGAGGGACTCACGGCAGCTCATGCAGCAAACCTCGTAAATGGACTTGCCGCCAACCGTGACGGCGAGCATCTCGGGGCGCAGACGGGCGCCGTGACACGTCGAGCAGGGCTCCTCGCGGATGTAGCGCTCGAGCTTTGCCTTGGTGTTCTCGTTGGTCGTCTCGACATAGCGCTCGTACAGGATATTGCGCACGCCGGCGTACTTGGTGAACCAATGCGTGTCCCGGCCGTCCTGCGTCTTGTAATCGACGCGCATCTTCTTGTCGCCCAAGCCGTCGAGGAAAATTTTTCGCACGCGAGCGGGCAGGTCCTTCCACGGCGTGGTCGGATCGACTTTGAGATGGATGCACAGGGCGCGGAAGATCTGCGGGTAGTAGTTTGACTTGCCGAAGAAACCGCCGAACACGCCCTCCTCGATGGAGAGGTTCGGATCTTCGATAAGGGCCTCGGCATCCACGACCTTTTTAAATCCCAGGCCGTCGCACTCCGGGCAGGCGCCATAGGGGGCGTTGAACGAGAAGTCGCGCGGCTGCAGGTCATCGATGGAGTGGCCATGCTCGGGGCAGGCAAGCGCAAGCGAATAGGTCAGCAGGTCGCCCTCGGTGCCCTCGGGCGCGTCCCGATTAGGCAGCAGATACACGGAGACATTGCCATGAGCGAGCTTGGTTGCCTGCTCGACGGCCTCGGCGATACGGCCGAGGCTCGTCTCGCGAATCACAATACGGTCGACCACGACCTCGATGGTGTGTTTGAACTTCTTATCAAGCTCGATGGTCTCGTCCAGGCTGCGGACCTCGCCGTCGATGCGCACGCGTGAGAAACCCTCGGCCCGCAGGTCTTCGAGCAGCTTGACGAACTCGCCCTTGCGACCCTGCACCACCGGCGCGAGCACGAAGGCTCGACGACCCTGACCGGCGGCGAGAATCTTGTCGGCAACCTGGTCGGTCGTCTGGCGCTCGATCTCACGGCCGCACTCCGGGCAATGGGGCACGCCAATGCGCGCATAGAGCAGGCGCAGGTAATCGTAGATCTCGGTGACGGTGCCGACCGTGGAGCGCGGGTTTTTGGATGTGGTCTTCTGGTCGATGGAGACCGCTGGGGACAGGCCGTCGATCGAGTCGAGGTCGGGTTTGTCCATCTGGCCGAGGAACTGACGAGCGTAGCTCGAAAGGCTCTCAACATAGCGGCGCTGGCCCTCGGCGTAGATGGTGTCGAAGGCCAGGCTTGATTTACCCGAACCGGACAGACCGGTGATGACGACGAGTTGGTCGCGAGGAATCTCGACGTCGATGTCCTGCAAGTTGTGCTCGCGGGCGCCCTTGATGACGATGGATGAATCAGACATGGACGGTCCTTATCTGAAGTGGAATCGGATATGACTCATGGACACATTCGTATCTAACCCCTTAGTGTAGCGCCAACGCCCGGTCGGGGCATAATCCCTTCGGGCGTGGCTCTGCTTCGCTTCACAAAAACGCCCTGCGGGAATATGCCCCGACCGGGCGCACGCAGCTGAAAAGGGGCCGTGTGCCCCGCATGGAGAAGGGCGCCCCGGCAAGAAGCCGAGACGCCCATACGAGGCGAACTATGTTGCCGGAAGTACTTAGCTGCGGGCGGCACCGTCGACGGGGATGACCGCGCCGGTGACGTAGGAGCTCATCTCGCTCGCCAGGTAGACGAAGGCGTTGGCGACGTCCTCGGGCTCGCCGATGCGACCCAGCGGAATGGTGGCGATTAGAGGCTGGATCATCTTCTCGGGCAGGGCGGCGACCATGTCCGTCTTGGTGATACCGGGGGCGACGGCGTTGACGCGGATGCCCTTGGGCGCGAGCTCGCGGGAGAGGCTCTGGGTCAGGCCGTTGACGGCGTACTTGGAGGTCGGGTAACCGCAGCCGGAGGGCTGACCGTACTTGGAAACCATGGAGCTGGTGGTGGTGATGGTGCCGCCGTGACCGGCCTCGATCATGAGCTGCGCACCCGCACGGCAGCCGTTGAAGACCGCGGTGACGTTGAGGTCCATGATCTTCTTCCAATCATCGGCCGTGTAGTCGAGCAGCGGAGTGGACTGAGAGATGCCGGCGTTGTTGACGATGGTATCGACTCCGCCCATGTCCTCGGCGGCGGCGCGGAAGGCCTCGGTAACGGCGTCGAGGTCGGCCAGATCGCACGTGCGACCCCAAACCTTGGCCTCAGGATAGGTGGCGAGCAGCTGCTCAACAGCCTTGTCGGCGGTCTCCTGGCGGGAACCGAACACGGTCACAACCGCGCCTTCCTCGATAAAACGAGCGGCGATGGCGTAGCCGATACCGCGAGTGCCGCCGGTGATGATTGCTTTCTTGCCTTCGAGCAACATGGGCATTCCTTTCGGACGTGGGGCGCGCACGTTCTTTCGCGCCCATCTTTTCAACCGTAGCCATTCTCCCCCAAAGATAAAACGGTTATTCGCCCTATGGGCTGACGTGATTCGGCAGACGGACGCCAGGCCGACAAGGTCGGGACCACATGCGCGCTACGGGTCGTGAGGCGCCTCGACCGACCCCGTTCAAGCCGCTCGGCGAGGGTACAATGGAAAGGTTCCACCTGAAGGAAAGGAAGCACCCATGAGCTGCGAGCATGCAACCGCGGCGGGCGGTCAGACCGCCCCGCAGGAATTTGAGGAAAACAATCTGTCCGAGGTCAAGCGCGTCGTCGCCGTGCTATCTGGCAAGGGCGGCGTGGGCAAGTCCCTCGTCACCGGCACCCTCGCCGTCGAACTGGCACGCGCCGGCCACAAAGTCGGCATTCTCGACGCCGACATCACCGGCCCGTCGATCCCCAAGATGTTCGGCATGAGCGGCCGCCACGCCATGGGCCTTGGCAACCTGTTACTGCCCGAGATCTCCGACCACGGCGTCAAGGTCATGTCGAGCAACCTGCTGCTCAAAAATGAGACCGATCCCGTCTTGTGGCGCGGCCCCGTCATCGCCGGCGCAATCCGCCAGTTCTGGAGCGAGACCTCCTGGGGTCCGCTCGACTACCTGCTCGTTGACATGCCCCCCGGCACCGCCGACGTCGCCCTCACCGTCTTCCAGTCGCTGCCCGTCGATGGCATCGTCATCGTGACGAGCCCGCAGGACCTCGTTTCCATGATCGTCGCCAAGGCCGTGAACATGGCCGAGAAGATGAATATCCCCGTCCTCGGCATCGTCGAGAACATGGCATATGTCGAGTGTCCCGATTGCGGCAAGAAGATCGAGGTATTCGGTCCCAGCAAGCTCGACGCCGTTGCCGAGCAGTACAACCTGCCGTTCCTCGGCCGCATGCCCATCAAGCCCGAGCTCGCCGCCGCCTGCGACGACGGCGCCATCGAGACCGAACTGCCCGGCGGCCTGCTGCCCGAGGCCCTCGCCAGCGTCGAGGCGCTCCCCGAGCACGAGGCTCCCGAACCCGATGCGGGCGCCTAGCATGGGCCGCCCTGCCACCATATCCACATCCTGCGACGCGCCGCTCTCCCCCGCGGAGGGCGGCGCGCCCATCTACGACGTTCTCGTCATCGGCGGCGGTGCGAGCGGACTTGCCGCCGCCATCACCGCGTCGCGCGCCGGGGCGCGCACGTGCATCCTGGAGCGCGACGTCGAGACGGGCCTCTCCATCCTCGCGACCGGCAACGGGCGCTGCAACGTCTCGAATAGCCGTCTCGACACACGCCGATACCGTCATCCCGACACCGTGCGCAAAATCTTCGGCACCACCCCGGAGCGAGATGTTGCCACATTCCTCGAAAGCACGGGCATCGCGACCGCAGAGGAGGGCGAGGGGCGCCTGTACCCCATGAGCCGCCGTGCGGATTCTGTGCGCGACGCGCTCCTCAACACCTGTCGACGCGAGGGCATCACCGTCATGGCGTGCGCCGAACCGAAGCGGCACGTTACTGGCCCAACCGGCCTCCACGAGTTCACGGTCGACCAAGCACGCCTGCCCCTCTCCCATAAGCCCGGTCGCGACGAGAAGGCCCGCATCCGCAACGCGCGCAAGGCGCTCGCAACAGCCGACCGCCTCGATCACAAGGTGCTCGCTCGGGCCGTCGTCCTCGCATGCGGGGGAACCTCTGGGGCTTCGTGCGAAGTCCTTAACCTGCCCCATGTCGCCGAAGCCCCCGTCCTGTGCCCCATTGCCTGCACTTTGCCCCCATCCGGCGACGATGAGACCGGCGGGTGCAACCTTCTCCAAGGTCTCGACGGCCTGCGAGTTGACTGCATGCTCACCCTGATGCGTGACGGGGCCGCCGTGGCATTCGAACAGGGCGAGGTCCTCTTCCGTCCCTATGGCATCTCCGGCATCGCCGCGTTCAATCTCTCGCGACGCATCGAGGCGGGCGACCAGATCGAACTCGACCTGTTCCCCGAGATGAACGAACAGGGCCTCACCCGCTTCCTCGCGCGCCGCGCGGAGACAATCGGCACCTTCGACGGCAACCCCCGATGGTTCGACGGCCTCCTGGCTCGTCCTCTCGCGGCACTCGCCTGCGACGCCGTGGCCGGTACCGAGCGCCCGCTGAACCGAGCGGCATCGATGCTGCACCGCATCCCCTTGCGCGTGACAGGCACCACCGAGCACGCGCAAGCCCAGGTGCGACGCGGCGGCATCCCCCTGCCGGCCATGGAACTCGACACACTCGCCGTGCATCCGATCAGCACGGACGAGAACGCACCGCAAGCACCCATCTACGCTTGTGGCGAGGCCATAGACATGGACGCCGACTGCGGTGGCTACAACCTTGCTTGGGCCTGGCTCACGGGCGTTCGCGCGGGCGCTGCCGCTGCCGCCGCCGTCACCCATCGCCACGGCACATCCGACCTCTCCAAGGAGCCCCATGCTTGAGATTTCCCAGATTTCCTGCCGCCTGGCCGATGGCGGTGATGAGCGCTCGTGCATCGAGGCATGCACCCGCGAGGCGCTCAGCATCCTCCGCTGCCGCCGTGCAGATATCGAACGCATCGAACTGAGGCGCAAATCCATCGACGCCCGCAAGAAGTCGAACGTCCATTTCACGCTGAGCGCCCTCGTGCACTTGGCATCCGAAGTCGACGAGGCCGACCTGCTCTCGCGCCTCCCCGATCGCGACCGCAAGCGCGTGCGCGCGGTCGATGCGGACGACCCCTCCTTCCCCGCTCCCGTGCAGGACGGCCTGTGTGAGCACCGCCCTGTCGTTGTCGGAGCGGGCTGCGCAGGCCTTTTCGCCGCGCTCACGCTCGCCGAGGCGGGCCTTCGCCCCATCTTGCTCGAACGCGGGGATGACGCTACGCGACGCACCGAGGCAGTCGGGCACTTCAACGCCACCGGAGCTCTCGACACCGAAAGCAACATTCAGTTCGGCCTCGGCGGTGCCGGCACCTTCTCCGACGGCAAGCTCAATACCGGGACGAAAAACCCCTTGCATCGACTGGTCCTCAAGACGCTCGTCGAAGCCGGCGCCCCGCGCGACATCCTTTGGGACGCCAAGCCCCATATTGGGTCGGACATCCTGCCCGACGTCGTCACGAATCTGATCGCTCGCATCGAGCGCCTCGGCGGCACCGTCCGCTTCCGAACCCATGCGAGCAATCTGCTCCTTGACGACGAGGGAATCGTCTCAGGGCTCATCCTCGACGGATCCGATGGGCGGGAAACCATTGCCGCAACGCACGTCGTCCTCGCTTGCGGCCATTCCGCTCGCGATGTTTTCGAAATGCTCGCCGGCCTCGGCGTCACGCTCCAGCGCAAGACCTTCGCCATGGGCGTGCGCATCGAGCATCTGCAAGTGGATATAGACCGTGCCCTCTATGGCACCGCGGTGGGCCACCCTGCGCTCGGCGCCGCCCCGTACAGCCTCGTCGCCCACCTTCCAAACGGCCGCAGCGTGTTCTCCTTCTGCATGTGCCCGGGCGGAGAGGTCGTTGCTGCCGCGAGCGAAGAAGGCGGGGTCGTCACCAACGGCGCCAGCATGCACGCCCGCGACGGCCGCAACGCGAACGCCGCATTGCTCGTCAACATCACACCCGAAGACCTCCCAGGAGATGACCCCCTCGAGGGCGTCCGACTGCAGCGCACCTGCGAGCAGGCCGCTTTCCGCGCCGGCGGCGGCGAATACCATGCGCCGGCCCAGCTCGTGAGCGATTTCCTCGCCCGGCGCCCCAGTACGGGCCCCGGCCGCATCGAACCCACTTATCCTCGAGGAGTCACCTGGGGCACCATCGACGATGTCCTGCCTCCCCACGTCGTCGACGCCCTACGCGAGGGCATTCCGCTACTCGATCGAAAGATCCGCGGCTACAACGACCCCGAAGCCGTTCTCACCGCCATCGAATCCCGCTCCAGCTCGCCGATCACCATCCTGCGCGACCGCCAGACCTGTATCTCGGTGAGTACGCCCGGCCTCTATCCCTGTGGCGAAGGCGCTGGCTACGCCGGTGGCATCATGAGCGCTGCCACGGACGGCATCCGCTGCGCCCAATCCCTCGTCACCTCAATCGGGGACGCCCATATCCGATAACCCGCTCTCAACGTGAAATATCACCGCCAAATTAACGGCTCGCCCCAAACGAATATGGCCCGCTTCTCACGATGGAGAAGCGGGCCATATTACACTCACGTATTCAGCGGACTCCCCACGAGCTCAAATTCCCCGACAATCCGGGAACACCCTGCGGGAGAACTCTAACCCCCTAGGCGAGCTCCGCACGGGGCGCATCCACCGAGAGCGAGATGCACGCATACACGAAGCCCCAGCCGGCGAGGTACAGCTCGAGGGCGGAAAGCGCCAACATGCCAGAAACGCCCATCAGGCCGAACAGATTCGCAAACGAGACGAGAATCGCACCAGCGGCGACGGCGACCTGCATGCCCGGACGGCCAGCCGAGCGACGATACATCTCGAAAGCCGTGGCAAGCAGATAAAATGCCAGGAACATGCCCAGGAACGAAACGACCGGAACGAACGTGTCGACGGAGAACGGGAAGTTCAGCGTCCACAGGCCACCCAGCAAAAGAACGAGACCCACCGCGGGCTCGACACCGCGCAGCGTCCATCCTGCGCGCATGGCGAAGGCGGCGACCAGCGACAGGGAACCGGCGACGATGCCGAACCAGGAAAGAAGCTGCTGCAGACGAGCGAAATCCGCATAGCCCCACGCAGGAGAGACGAACAGCGCCGTGGCGAAGACAAAGCACGCGCCCGCCATGGCCACATGGCTCCACGCGAGACCGCGCAAGCGGCTGAACAGCAGGTCGAAATCGGTCATGTTGGTTTCCCTCCCCTTGCGAGACCTGCGCCCCGCATGTAAATTCACGAGCGTAAGTATACCATCCGCACCCAACGAACGGCCTGTTCACCCCCTGTCGATACGGCCAAAGTCACAGGCAGGCACCGGTCGTCCCGTCTCAAACTCACCTCTTGAACCGCGCGCCCGTACGCTTGCGGCCCGGCGCGAAAACGGATCCCTTGCGCGCCGACTTCCGCAGCGCCTCAATCACCTCGTCCTCGCTCGTCCCCTCCGACATCGCCTTGAGCTGAACGACGATATCGCGCAGACGAGCGGCCTCCTCAAAGTCCATGGCCTCCGAGGCCGCTCTCATGTCGTCTTCCATGGTCTCGATCACGCGAGCGAGCTCCTCGGCAGGCAGATCGGCGAAATCGCGTGCAATCCGCTCGCCGACACCCTCGCCCGCATCGTCCTCCCCTTCCGTGCCGGCGGGACTGAAGAACGCACCATGCCCCAGCGTGTCGCCTCGGCTCCGATCCTTCTTCCCCACATTCTCCTCGGCCTCGGCGATGAAGCTCGAGATGTCGTTGATGGATCGGCGAACCGTCTGGGGCTTGATACCGTGTTCCTCGTTGTATGCCGTCTGAATCGCACGCCGGCGATTCGTTTCGTCGATCGCCTCACGCATCGAATCGGTAATCGAATCGGCGTACATAACGACCTCGCCCTCGGCATTTCTCGCCGCCCTGCCGATTGTCTGGATGAGCGAGCGTCGGTTGCGCAGAAAGCCCTCTTTATCGGCATCGAGAATCGCCACGAGCGACACCTCGGGAAGATCGAGGCCCTCGCGCAACAAGTTGATGCCTACCAGCACGTCGATCTTTCCCTGGCGAAGACTACGCAAAATCTCGACTCGATCCATGGTCGCCGTATCCGAGTGCATGTAATTGACGCGAATACCGGCATCAAGCAGATGGTCGGTCAGATCCTCCGCCATACGCTTTGTCAACGTGGTGACCAGCACGCGCTCATGACGTGCCACTCGTTCACGAATCTCATCGATCAGGTCATCGATCTGCCCACGCACCGGGCGCACGTCGATCTTGGGGTCGAGCAGGCCCGTCGGGCGAATGATCTGCTCCACGTTGTTCTGGCTCACTCGCAGCTCATAGTCGCCCGGTGTGGCGCTCACATAGATGAACTGCGGAATGCGCGCCTCAAATTCGTCATAGCGCAGGGGGCGATTGTCGAGCGCCGAGGGCAGGCGGAACCCGTGCTCGACAAGCGTCACCTTACGAGAGCGGTCTCCCTCGTGCATGCCGCGGATCTGCGGCACCGTGACATGGCTCTCGTCGATGATGCACAACATGTCCTTGGGGAAATAATCTATAAGCGTGAACGGGGGCTCGCCCGGTTTGCGACCATCCAGATGTCGTGAATAGTTCTCAATGCCGGTCGTGAATCCCATGGTTTCGAGCATCTCGAGATCATAGCTCGTGCGCTGCTCCAAGCGCTGCGCTTCGAGCAATTTATCGTTCGCCTTAAGCTCCGCGACTCGTGCCTCGAGCTCTTCCTCAATGGATTTTAAGGCTGCGGTTACCTTGGGCTTCTCCGTCACATAATGCGAGGCGGGCCAAACCGGGATAGCGTCGAATTCGCGCATGATCTCACCGGTGACCTCGTCGATCTCCGCGATAAGCTCGACCTCGTCACCGAAGAACTCGAATCTCAACGGATGCTCGGCATAGGGCGGGTAGACATCCACCACATCGCCTCTCACGCGAAACGTGCCGCGTGCAAGGTCGTAATCGTTGCGATCGTACTGAATGTCGATAAGCGAATGAATGAATTCATCGCGCTCAAGTGGCTCCTTTTTATCCACGTTCGGAGCCAGCCCTGCATAGTCCTCGGGAGATCCTATGCCATATATGCACGAGACCGACGCCACGACAATCACATCACGACGTGAAAGCAGGGATGCCGTCGCCTGATGCCGAAGCATCTCGACTTCCTCGTTAATGGAAGAGTCCTTCTCGATATAGGTATCACTCGAAGGAACATACGCCTCGGGCTGATAGTAATCGTAGTATGAGACGAAGTACACGACCGCGTTGTTCGGGAAGAACTCTTTAAGCTCACTCGCGAGCTGAGCGGCGAGCGTCTTGTTCGGTGCCATGACAAGCGTCGGTTTGCCCAAAGCCTCGATGGTCTTCGCCATCGTGAAGGTCTTGCCGGATCCGGTGACACCCAAGAGCACCTGATAGCGATCCCCATCGCGCACGCCCTGCACCAAGGATGCGATGGCCTGGGGCTGATCGCCCGAAGGCTCGAACGGAGAAACGACCTCAAAAGGCGCAGGGCTTCCAGACACGCCGAAACGCCTCAATTCGCCGCCGACGCGCTCAACTTCGAACTCAGCCACGCAAATCGCCACCCTTCCTAGCGAAACGCCTGCGGATATAGCTCCTGATACCGGGCTTTGGCCATATTGACGCGAACAAGATATGCCTGTGTCTCAGGGAATGTAATGGCATTATGAAGCAGCTTGTCCTGCTTTGCCCATCCATCCACATTGCCCATACCGGCGTTGTACGCGGCAATAGCCCGATCTGTCGCCCCATTGAAGTACGTCAAAAGATACGACAAGTAAGCACAGCCATATTCTATATTGACGGTCGGGTCCTCGAGATTCTCGTAAGAATAGCGTTTGCCGTCGACGAGACCTTTAGCCACCATGTCTTGAGCGGTTTCAGGCATCAACTGCATAAGGCCACGAGCACCCTGATGGGAAGAGGCCTCAGGATCCCAGCTGGACTCCGATCGGATGACGGCGGCAACCAAATACGGATCTACGCCATGAGTAGCCGCTGAAGCAGTGATCTCGTCCTCGTAATGCAAGGGATACATCGACTTAAAAAGCAACGAAGGGGCGAAAGCAAAGGCAAACGAAACAAGCCCGAAAATGAGCACGACGGTAAGAGGGAACACTCGATACCATCGAAGAAAAGAGCCGCGTCTGTTCATCAGTTTACTTCCCATCAGCCAGTCGAATGCCCCTATCCTCAAGCCAAAGGTCGAGTGATCGGAAAAGCGTATCATCTGCAACTGAATTATCGATGACGGTATCGGCCATCATTTTTAACTCATCTTCAGACGGCTGGAGGTCCGAACGTGCATCGAAATCAGAGCCGCTCATGCCACGCTCAATTGCACGTGCACGACGAGTGTCAAGCGGCGCCGTAATGGCAATTACCTCATCAGCCAAGCCGAATGCATCGGTAAACGACGCGGGAGCGGAAATCTCAACGACGGTGAGCGCGGGTGTAGGCACGACGAGCGAGCAACAAGGAACCGGTAAGAGAATATTAGAAAGATAATCCAGCAGGACAGGATGGACAATTTCATTTAGCTGGTGAACAGAGCCCTCATCGACAAAAGCCCGCTGAGCGAGAACAGATGAGCGCACTTCACCCGATTCATCGAGGACATCCCATCCAAAAGCCTCCGCGATGGAATCAACGATCGCAGAGCCGGGGACATAAAGACTTTTTGCGATTACATCAAGATCGAGATGGCGTGCGCCAGAACGGGCGAGGTAGGAGCATGCAGTAGATTTACCAGATGCAATATTGCCGATGACAAACAAGGTGAAGGGCATACGCGCCTCCAAAATTAGCTACCTATAGCAAAAGAGGGCCCCCGAGGGGACCCCCTTGCGCTCCCGCGCCGGGAAAGCGCGAAAGCCGTCCACCGGTCAGCGGCGCCCTGCTCTCCCACGGGCTGACCCCGCAGTACCATCGGCGCGGTGC
>NZ_CABWIC010000002.1:0-84314 GCF_902501455.1 Collinsella intestinalis | reverse complement strand
GGCCTGACTAAGTCAGACCTTACACAACTGTTCTTGAAAAGTACATCACTGCTGACACCTTCTAAATGGTGTCTCCACTTGTTCCGTCTCTTCGCGGTATCCGGTTCTCAAGGTACCCGCCGCGGGTCTTCCGAGCTCGTTCGCTCTCGGCCACCCGCGCGGCGAAGAGATATATTGCCAGAGTCCCGCCGCCGCGCAAAGGGTTATTTGTGTCTCCATATTTTGCACATATTTAACTCCCGACTGCTCGTTTCCTTATCCATATATATGCGTTGGTCCTTGATGCGAAACAGCCCGTCAACGTGGTGTTTTACCCAAAGTCTCCGCGCGCTATGGCGCACCCGGCTCCCAACAATTCATCGCGCATCTCAATCGTCTGGGCCTCCGCATACACGCGGACCACGGGTTCTGTGCCCGACGGCCTCAACAATAACCATGATTCATCGGCAAATTCGAAGCGCAAACCATCCATATGACTCACCGACGAGGGCACGCGCCCCGCGATAACCGGTGGATTCAATCCCGGCAAGATCGTCCTGAGCATTTCGATGATCTCCTGGTCGAGACGCACGTCGCGGCGGGCATAGTAATAGTGGCCGCACGCCCCCTCGAGCTTTTCGACCAACTCACCCAGAGGCATTCCCATAGTGGCCATGGCCTCACATAGCATCAGGTTGGTGAGAAGGCCGTCGCGCTCGGGCATATGGCTCGCAAAGCCGATGCCCCCGGCCGCTCCCCCACCTAGCAGTACGTCACCCTTGAGCATCTCGCCATAGATATATTTGAATCCCACGGGCTTGATGTTCAACTTGCATCCCAGCATCCTCGCAGTTTTGCGCGTGATAACTGACGAAGACTGGTTCAACACCACTCGTCCGGTCATCCCTCGATTGACGCATAGATGGGCCAGTACCAGAGCAAGCACCTTTTGCGCGCTCACAAAGTGTCCGCGCTCGTCTACGGCGCCTACCCGATCGCCATCCCCGTCGTTTACCAGGCCCGCATGTGCTCCCTGTGCCAGAACCTCGCACTCGCAATCGTCGACCCAGGGCTCCACCGGCTCAGGATGTGTTTCGTCCGTCTCCGCATCGGTGACCCCATGAATTTCAAGGACGTCGACTCCCATTGCACGCAATAGATCCGCGAAATAGCGGCTTGCGGACCCATACAGCGGGTCATACACAACCTTTAGATGGGCCGCCGCAATCGCTTCGGTGTCGACCAGCGTGTAGAGATGATCGAAATACCTGGTCAGAAAATCGCACGTTTCAATTGCGCCGCGTTCGGGAGTTGGGTCGGAGGGAATGGCCCGCTCGAGCTCCTCATAAATTTCGTCCGAGCCTATACCGCCGTCCGCCTGGCGGAGCTTGATGCCCTGATAATCGTTGGGACTATGCGACCCGGTCACCATGAGGCCGCCTACGGCCCGCACATCCTGCGCGACAGTCCATGACAATGCGGGTGTTGGGACATACCGATCGGACACTTTGACGTGCAAGCCATGCGAGGCAAGGACCTTACCCGCCAACCGCGCGAAATGATCGGCACCTGGGCGCATGTCGTATCCGACATACACCAAGGCGCCGGGTGCGCGACGCGCCCACATCTCACCCGCGGCATCGGCCACACGGATCACGTTGTCGTCGTTAAAATCGCCATCAAGCCGGGCTCGCCAGCCGTCAGCGCCAAAATGAAGTATCGCGCCCATGCGCGCATGCACCCCTTGCGGTGGTCTGTGGTTGACGTCTCTGCATAGCTCGGTATACCCGAACCGCGACGGACCAACCAGCGTCACGCCTTTCTAAGCAAACTGTAAGATTCTCCCGCTTACTTGAGGTTGCGCATAACGACAGGTGCCCACTCGGCAAGCGCCTCTCGAGATGATATCAACCAAACGCAAAACCCCCTGCAAGGAGGCCATAACCGGCGTACTTGCAGGGGATCCTCATGCGTGGGGAGCTCCAGGCATCAGTCAACGAGTTTGATTCCGTCGCGCTCCATGTGGGCGATCCAGCGATCCATGGTGTCCTCGGACAGGGCGTGCTCCATCTTGCACGCCTCCTCATCTGCGCGATCGAATTCAACACCCAGCTCATCAGTCAGGAAAGCTCGCAGCATACGGTGCCGACGCCATACGGCAGCTCCTATGGACCTTCCCTCTTCGGTCAGGCGGACCTTTCCGTAATGCGCCTGTTCGACCATACCCTGTGATTTGAGCGATGCGATCGCCTTGTTGACCGAAGCTTTGGAGACATCTAGACGCTGCGCGATTTCGACCGAACGGATGCCATCGGTACCCTGGTCGGGCCCCTCCGCCTCGATGCGCACGATGCACTCGAGGTAATCCTCATTTGCCATGGTGAGATGTGGTTTGGCGCCCTGATCAGCTGCTTCCACGTTTGTTCCCTTCACTTCGGTTCTCTGCGCTGCATTCTACCCCAAAGACGCCGAGCGCCCCGAAGCCCGAACGGACAAACGGAGAGCTCGGCGTGCTTCTGCGCAATTGCAACAGATTTCGTGATAGTTTATGCGGCGAACTTGGCCACCAGATGGGTCAGGACATCGACCATGGTTTCGAGCGACTTCACCGGAATGAACTCGTTCACTCCGTGGCAGCAATAGGCTCCCGTAGAGAGGTTCGGGCAGGGCAACCCGCGGAAGGACAGCTGAGCGCCGTCGGTGCCACCGCGGATGGGAATGACGTTGGGCTCGACGCCGGTCTCGGCGAACGCCTCCTTGGCGAGGGTGATGAGCTCAGGACACTGCGCCACCTTCTCGGCCATGTTGCGGTACTGCTGCTTGATCTCGACGGTCACGCGCTCGCAGCCCTGCTCCTCATTCATGAACGACACGGCGGACAGCAGGTGATCGATCTTGGCCTGGAACTTGCCGGCGTCGTGATCGCGGATGATGTAGCGGCTCGTCGCATGCTCAACCGTGCCGCTGATGCCCTCGAGATAATAGAAACCCTCGTACCCGCTGGTGTACTCCGGGCGCTGCGCGGCGGGAAGCAGGCTGTGGAAGCGATGCGCGAGCTCGGCCGCGTTGACCATGCGGCCCTTGGCATCGCCGGGATGGATGGAGAAGCCCTGGAAACGCACGACGGCCTCGGCAGCGTTGAAACACTCCCACTCGAGCTCGCCGATCGGGCCGCCGTCAACCGTGTAGGCGTACGCGCAGCCGTAGGCATCCAGATCGAGCAGCTCGGCGCCATGGCCAATCTCCTCGTCGGGGCAGAAGCAAATGCCCAGCTCGGGATGAGGCAGAGCGGGGTTTTCCACAATGAGGGCGACGAGCGCCATGATCTCGGCGATGCCGGCCTTGTCGTCTGCGCCCAACAGCGTGGTGCCGTCGGTGCATACGAGCTCCTCGCCCACAAGGTCGTTCAGAGCGGGCAGCAACGCGGGGCTGATGGAGATCGCCTTGCCATCGACCATGGCGCACACCAGGTCACCGCCCTCGTAAGTCATAACATGAGGCTTCACGCCAAAACCGGGGGCCTGCTCGGTGGTATCGAGATGCGAGATCAGCCCAAGGCGCGGACGGTCCTCGGCACCCTCACTTGCGGGGATCCAAGCCGTGACATAAGCGTTCTCGGTCACCGTGACATCACGGGCGCCGAGATCGCGTAGCTCATCGGCGAGCATGTTGGCAAGGTCGAACTGAATGGCGGTCGAGGGAACCTGATCGCAGTGCTCATCGGCAGACTGCGTGTCCACCTGGACATATCTCAAGAAGCGGTTGAGGACATCGGACATGGATGTTCCTTTCTAGTTGGGCGGCGCCCCACATGAGGAGGCCGATACGCGAAACACCCCCAGCGTATGCCAGGGGTGCTTGCAAGTCAAAGACACGTATATATGTTTGCGAGTCCGTAACGAAAGCTAATCGCGCTCTCCTACTCGGCTGCCGACCCGTCCTCGGTGTCACCGGATGCGAACGCGGAACCCGAGATGTCGCTCAGCGTGGAGCCGTTGCCCGTCTCGCTGCCCATGGTCTGGGGGCCATCGGGGTTCTCTCCGGCGTCCACCTTGTCCATCATCTCGGCGAGCTTATCCTCGTACACGAACACGTAGCTCACGCCGTTCACATACGTCGTGCCATCGGCGTAGGACGGGATGTTGGCGACGTACATATCGTTGCCCACGTCCATGCCACGCATCGCGTTGGCCACCGCCAGGATGTCCTGCGGGCTCAAGGTGGTGATCACCACGTTGGAAAGGGACTCGATCGTGCCCATGATGCTGGCGGGGTCAAGGTCGTTCAAGATCTTGGAGGCCAGGGCACCAAGCACCTGGCGCTGATGGCGCATGCGGGTGTAGTCTCCGTCGGCGTAGGTGTAGCGGCAACGGGCGTAGGCAAGGGCGGTCCTGCCGTCCATATGCTGCCAGCCCTTCTCGACTTTGACGTCGAGGTGCGCCGGATCGTCGACCTCCTCGGTGGCTTCCAAGTCAATGCCGCCGACGGCGTCGATGAGCTGCTCCATGCCGGGGAAGTTGACCTCGGCATAGTGCGACACCTTTTGCTCGCCGTCGAAGCACAGGTCGTTCACGGCCTTGATCACGCCCTCGGGGCCATCGATGGAATGGGTTGCGTTGATCTTCATGGTCTCGCCCTTGTAGACCACACGGGTGTCACGCGGGATCGAGATGAGCGCGGCCTTTTTCTCGACGGGGTCGACTCGCGCCAGGATGATCGAGTCGGAGCGATACACGTCCTCGCCCGGACGGCCGTCCGTGCCGAGCAGGAGCATGTAAAACGGCTCGCGCGCGACATCGGAGTCGTTCAGGATCTGCAGGACGTTGGCACCGATGAAGCCGTTGCCGCTCAGGTTGCCCGCAATGCGGAAGAACCAAGCTCCAACGCCCACAACGCCCACGAGCAGCACCGCGAGCACCGCGCCGAGAATACCACGCTTGATCATGCGGCTCTTACGGCGCTGGCGGGCGCGCTCGGAGTAACGGCTCACGTTATCGCGGCTGTAAATCCTACTGCTGGCACCCGTGGAGGGCTGGCGGCCCTGCTGGACCGGGATCTTTCTGTGGCTCATAGAGTACCTACGCTAGTCGTCGATGGGGTCGGGTACGCTCAGACGCTCGACATGAGCACCAAGCGAGCAGAGCTTCTCAACGAAGCGCTCATACCCGCGGTCGATGTGATGGATGGCGGACACCTCGGTGTAGCCCTCGGCGATAAGGCCGGCGACCACGAGAGCCGCACCGCCACGCAGATCGGGCGAGGTGACCTGGGCTCCGGAGAATCCGTCCACGCCGTGCACCATCGCATGATGGCTCTCCACGCGGATGTCCGCGCCCATGCGAACGAGCTCGGAGGCGAACATGAAGCGGTTCTCGAAGATGTTCTCCGTAATGATGGAATTGCCGTCGGCAAGGGCGGATAGGACCATGATCTGGGCCTGCATATCCGTGGGGAAGCCAGGGAACGGCAAGGTCTGGATGTCGACCGGCTCAATGCGATCGGCGCGATAGGCTCGGACGCCGCTCTCGATGCGATCGATGCGCACGCCCATGAGCTCGAGCTTCTTGATGACCATGCCGAGGTTGATCGGGTTGAAGCCCGTGACCTCGACGCCCGACTCATCGGCCATGAGGGCGGCGGCGGTGATAAAGGTGCCCGCCTCGATACGGTCGCCCACCACGCGGTGGGTCACTGGATGCAGCTCCTCCACGCCCTCGATCTGAACGACGGGGGTGCCGGCGCCGGTGATCTTGGCGCCCATCTCGTTGAGCATGTTAGCGAGGTCCACGATCTCGGGCTCGCGCGCCGCGTTGTCGATAACGGTGGTGCCCTTGGCCTTGACCGCAGCCATGATGAGGTTCTCCGTGGCACCGACGCTGGCGAATTCGAGCGTCACCGCCGTACCGGTAAGACCCTCGGGTGCGTCGGCGTGAATGTAGCCGTGATCGGTGTCGAACTGAACGCCCAAGGCGCCAAGGCCCAGGATGTGCATGTCGATCTTGCGTGCACCGAGGTTGCAGCCACCGGGCATCGCGATCTTGGCACAGCCAAAGCGCCCAAGCAGCGGACCCATGACGGCGGTCGATGCGCGCATCTTGGCCACCAGGTCATACGGCGCCTCCCAGGAGGACACGGCAGAGGTATCGATGCGCAGCGTGTGCTCGTCGAGCACGTCGATGGTGGCGCCCATGCGCTTGAGCACCTTGCCCATCACATGGACGTCCGAGATGTTGGGCACGTTCTCGAGTGTGGTGGCACCCGGCGCGAGCAACGTTGCGGCCATGAGCTTGAGCGCGGAGTTCTTCGCACCCGAGACGGCGACCGTGCCGCTGATGAGATGACCACCTTCAACGCGGATGATATCCAAGCGTTTCCCTTTCAAAAAAACATGCCCGGGGCCGTTCCCCGGGCATGATGTCAATCGCTGTGCGCGCGAACGGTTTGTTCGCCTGCGCCTACTGAGCAAGCAGCAGCTTGCACCATGCGATTTCATTATAGAGGTAGGCGCGACGAGCGTCGCCCTCCGCCATATTCCCCAGCTGGTCTTCAAAACCTGCAAGCCTGGCGTTCACCTCGTCGACATCGACCTTCTCGGTGTCGATGGCGCGCTCGGCGAGCACGATGACCTCGTCGTTCGCAACCTGGACATATCCGTCCGTCACCGCAAAGACATGGTCGACGACGCCCATCTTGGTTTCGGAGACGCGGATATGGCCACCGTCGATCGTGCAGATCTCGCTCGCATGATGCGGGAGAATACCGAACTCTCCGACGGTGGAGGGCACCGCCACGTACGCGACGGCCCCCTCATACACGCACTCCTCGGGGCAAACGATTCGCAGCTGCATGGGCTTTGCCATGGTTCCTACGCCCCCATCTTAGCGGCGCGCTCACGCACGTCGTCAATGGTGCCGGCATAACGGAATGCCTGCTCGGGCAGGTTGTCGCACTCACCGTCGACGATGGCCGCAAAGGAGCGGACCGTATCGGCGACGCGGATGTAGACACCGGGGTTGCCGGTGAACTGCTCAGCGACATGGAAGGACTGGGAAAGGAACTGCTGCAGCTTACGAGCACGGTTGACCGTAAGGCGCTGCTCCTCGGACAGCTCGTCCATACCGAGAATGGCGATGATGTCCTGCAGGTCGGAGTACTCCTGGAGAAGCTCCTGAACCTTGACGGCGACGCGGTAGTGCTCCTCGCCCACGATCGCGGGGTCGAGCGCGTCAGAGGAGCTCGCCAGCGGGTCGATGGCCGGGTAGAGACCGAGCTCGGCGATGGAACGCGAGAGAACGGTCGTGGCGTCGAGGTGGGTAAAGGTCGTGGCAGGAGCCGGGTCGGTCAGGTCGTCGGCGGGGACGTAGACGGCCTGGACCGAGGTGATGGAACCGGTCTTGGTCGAAGTGATGCGCTCCTGCAGGTCGCCCATCTCGGTAGCCAGCGTGGGCTGGTAGCCAACGGCGGACGGCATACGGCCGAGCAGGGCCGAAACCTCGGAACCCGCCTGAGAGAAGCGGAAGATGTTGTCGATGAACAGCAGGACGTCCTGGCCGCGATCGCGGAAGTACTCCGCCTCGGTCAGGCCGGCCAGGCCGATGCGCAGACGCGCTCCCGGGGGCTCGTTCATCTGACCGTAGACCAGGCAGGTCTTGTCGATAACACCGGACTCGCTCATCTCCAGGTACAGGTCGGTGCCCTCACGGGTGCGCTCGCCGACGCCGGTGAACACCGAAGTGCCGCCGTGCTCCTGGGCGAGGTTGTTGATGAGCTCCTGAATCAGAACGGTCTTGCCAACGCCGGCGCCGCCGAACAGACCCGTCTTACCGCCACGGATGTAGGGCTCGAGCAGGTCGACGGCCTTAATGCCGGTCTCGAAGATCTCGGTCTTGGTGGTGAGCTGGTCAAAGCTCGGGGCGGGATGGTGAATCGGGTACCAGGCATCCACCTCGGGCATATCCTTGCCATCGACAGGCTGGCCCATCACGTTCCAGATACGGCCGAGGGTGCCCTTGCCAACGGGCATCTTCATCGGGGCGCCGGTGTCGACGACCTCGAGGCCGCGCTGAAGGCCGTCGGTGGAGGTCATGGCGACGCAGCGAACCACGTCACCGGGCAGCTGGCTCTCAACCTCGAGAATCGTGTCGATGTGACCCACGGGGGTATCGACGTCGACGGTCAGGGCGTTGTAGATGTTCGGCACACCGCCCTTGAATTTGACATCCACGACGGCGCCGATGATACGGACGATATGTCCGACACCGGCAGTCTTCGCGGAGTCCATATCAATGAAATCTGCCATTAATGTTCCTCCAATGCAGCGGCCCCGCCCACGATCTCATTGATCTCGGTGGTGATGGAGGCCTGGCGTACACGGTTATAAGTGCGCGTGAGGTCGGCGATGATCGCGCTTGCGTTCTCGGTGGCCGAGTGCATCGACTTGCGTCGGGCACCCTGCTCGGCCGCTGCGGAGTCGATCATGGCCTGGTGGACGACGGTCAGCACGTAGCTCGGGATCAGCTTGTCGAGCACGTGCTCCGCGGAGGGGACGAACTCGAACGGCGAGGCGAGACGCGTGGGCGCCTCATCCTCGTTCGCACGAGGACCGCGAGCGGTGCGCAGCACTTCATCGTCCAACGGCAGGATGCGCTCGGAGCGCAGCACCTGCTCCACGCGGTTCTTCGCATGGAAGTAGACGATGTCCACGCGACCGAAGCGACCCTGAGAGAAGCCGTCGATCACGTAGTTGGCCACGACGCGGGCATTCTCAAGCGTGGGGTCGTCGGACTCGCCGACGATGCCCATCACCTTGCAGGGGTACTTGCGGAAGTACTCCGTCACCTTACGGCCGCAGGTAATGAGCTCGACCTCCTTCGCACCGTGACGGTGGAAGTGCTTGATGCGCTGCTCAGCGGCGCGCTCGACCTGCATGTTGAAACCGCCGGCAAGACCACGGTCGGAGCTGATCGCAATGACCAGCGCGCGCTCGTAGGTCTCGGGGTCCACGAGGAGCGGCGAGTTGACGTTGAGCGCAGGATCGGTCGCCACGGTGAGCATGACGTCGGTAATCGCGGCGGAGTACGGCTCGCTGTTCTTGGCGCGCTGCAGGGCACGCGCGATCTTCGCCGTGGCGACCATTTCCATGGTGCGCGTGATCTGCTGGGTCGTGGAGACCGAACCGATGCGCTTTTTTATTTCGCGGAGGTTGGCCATAGGGCTTACTACTCTCCAGCTTCGTCGGCGACCGACTTGACGGGCGCCTTCCCGGAGTCGCGAGACGCCAGGAACTGATCCTTGTAATCGCTGATCGCCTGCTCGAGCTCCTTGCCGATGCGATCGTCGATCTTGGCGGAGCGGAACTCCTCCAGGAGCTTGCGGTAGGCACCGTTCAGGAACTCCACCAGACCGTCGCGGAAGGGCACGACGTCCTCGAGAGCCATGTCATCGAGGTAGCCCTTGTTTCCCGCGTACAGCACGGCGACCTGATCGACGACGTCCAGCGCCTTGAAGCGACCCTGCTTGAGGAGCTCGGTCATGCGAGCACCGTGGGTGAGCTGCTTCTGCGTGGTGGCGTCGAGGTCGGAGCCGAACTGGGTGAAGCCGGCGAGCTCGCGGTAGGACGCGAGGTCCAGACGCAGGTTGCCCGCCTGCTGCTTCATGGCCTTGGTCTGCGCGGAACCACCGACGCGCGACACGGAAATGCCGACGTCGACTGCGGGGCGCTGACCCTGGTGGAACAGCTCGGACTGCAGGTAGATCTGACCATCGGTAATCGAAATCACGTTGGTCGGGATGTAGGCGGAAACGTCGCCATCCTGCGTCTCGATGATCGGCAGGGCGGTCAGGGAGCCGCCGCCGTTCTTCTCGGAGAGCTTGCAAGCGCGCTCCAGAAGGCGAGAGTGCAGGTAGAAGATGTCGCCGGGGTAGGCCTCGCGTCCGGGCGGACGACGCAGCGTCAGCGACATCTGACGATAGGCGACGGCCTGCTTGGACAGGTCATCGTAGATGACGAGCACGTGACCGCCAGGGTTGGTGGCGCTGGCGGGCTGGCCGTCCTCGCCGTTGTACATGAAGTACTCGCCGATGGCGGCACCCGCCATGGGGGCGATGTACTGCAGCGGCGCGGAGTCTGCCGCGGTGGCGCTCACGATGACGGTGTAGTCGAGAGCACCGTGCTGGGCAAGCGTCTCGCGAATATTCGCGACCGTGGAGGCCTTCTGGCCGATGGCCACGTACACGCAGATCATGCCCTTGCCACGCTGGTTGATGATGGCATCGATGGCAATGGCGGTCTTGCCGGTCTTGCGGTCACCGATGATGAGCTCGCGCTGGCCGCGGCCGATCGGGATCATCGCGTCGACGGCGAGCAGACCCGTCTGCACGGGCTCGCACACCGGGGTGCGCTCGATGACGCCAGGGGCCTTGAACTCGATGGGGCGACGATGCGTCTCGCCGACGCTGCCCTTGCCATCGATGGGCTGACCAAGCGGGTTGACGACACGACCGAGCATGCCGCGACCCACGGGGATGTCCATAACACGACCGGTGGTGCGGCAGGCGTCGCCCTCCTTAATGGAGTCGACATCGCCGAACAGAACTGCACCGACCTCTTCGCGGTCAAGGTTCTGAGCCAGGCCGTACACGGTCTTGCCCGTGATGGAGCTAGTGAACTCAAGGAGCTCACCGGCCATCGCGCTTTTGAGACCGAAGATGTGAGCGATACCATCGCCCACCTCGGCTACGTGGGATACTTCTTGGGTATCGACGGTAGCCGACAGATCATACAGGCGCTGCCGTAGGATCTGCTCGATGTTCTCGGCATTGATTGCCTCGGACATGTGGCTATACCTCCGAATTCATTCCGGGTTGAGTCATGACCTTATAGGCCTGCTCAAGTTGGTGACGCACGGATGCGTCGCGGCGGTGTCCGTTGACGGACAAGATGATGCCGCCGGTAATTGACGGATCGACATGCTCGATCAGGAACACGTTGCGACCCAAATCAAGTTCGCACTTCTGGGTGACCAGCATGCGCAGCTCGTTGTCGAGCGGGACCGCCGTAGTAACGGTAACGCCGACCGTGGCCTCGTCGCCCTCGGCCATCTCGCTATAGAGGTCGAGGACGGCGCCGAGCTTATCGAGGTCGCCGTTGGCGGCCATCTGCGAAAGGACGGAGAGGACCTCCGGGCTCGCATTCGCGTCGGCCTTGAGGGGCTCGATGTTCTCGAGAACGCGGTTCTCGGTCTTGGCCGCCTCAAGCAGGGTGCGCGCGTAGGTTTCCAGCTTGCGCTTCTCGAAGCGATCGCTGATGGACGGATTAGGCATTGAGCTTACCCACTTCCGCAAGATACTTCTTGATGAGCTCGCGCTGCTTGGCCTCGTCGTTGGCGAGGGTATCGCCCACGATGGAGGTGGCCACGGCGACGGACATCTTAGCGATGGTGTCGGTGGCACTCATGTACGCGCGCTTCTTCTCGTCCTCGGCGCGGTCCTGCGCCTTGGCGATGATGTCCTCGGCCTCGGCGTGAGCGGCTGCGACGATACGCGAACGCTCCTTTTCGGCGTCGCCGCGAGCCTCGAGAACGATCTCGGAAGCCTTGCGACGGGCCTCGGCGACGATGGCATCGGCCTGATCGCGAATCTCGGCCGCCTCGGCCTTGGTGGCGTCGGCCTGCTCGAGGCTGTCCTCGATCTTGTGCTCACGGGCATCCAAAACGGAGATGACCTTAGGCCAGACGAACTTGGACAGCAGGAACCAGATGATCAGGAAGATGACGAGCGCGGGAATGAACTCGGCAATCTTGGGGATCAGGATATCCACGCCACCCGATTCGGTTCCCTCAGCAAAAGCCAGGGCGGGGGTAAACAGCACCGAGGCGGCGGCCCCAAGTGCGATACCTGCGCTTTTAACTTTTTTCATGACTCCCCCTCGGGATTCACGCCCGGTACTCTTGCGAAGACCGAACTTATTTGACAACCAGTGCGACGACGAAGCCGATCAGGGCCAGAGCCTCGGCGAAGGCGGCAGCCATGATGAAGACGGTGAAGACGCGGTCCTGAACCTCGGGCTGACGGGCCATGGCGCTCGCGACGCCGTATGCTGCCAGACCGATAGCGACGCCCGCGCCGATAACACCAAGACCGTAACCGATAACTCCCACAATTCCTCCTTGAGTTCATGCGCCGCCTACCGGCGCATCTTGAACACGATACCTATATCAAATGCCCCGTATGGGATATGGGCATTTGGTACCCAATATTAGTGGCCCTCAGCCTCAGCGCCCTGAATGTACACGGCGGTAAGGACGGTGAAGACGTACGCCTGGATGACACCGACGAAGATCTCGATCGCATAAATCACGAACAGGATCGCGCCGAACACCAGGGACGGGATGGCCCCCAGGACGTTCGCGGCGGTGAGCTGCGCAATGAGCGGCTCGGCGAACAGGGAGACCATGAGGGCGAACGACCCGAGCACGATATGGCCGGCGAACATGTTGCAGAACAGACGCACGGCGAGCGTGATGGGGCGAAGCAGCGTGGAGATGAGCTCGATCACCCAGATGAGGATGTTGAGCGGGAACATGACGCCCTTGGGCGCAAGGCTCTTGATGTAGCCCCAGACGCCATGGTTCTTCATGCCCACGCGGACGAAGTAGATGAACACCACGAGCGCCAGGGCGGCGGTGGTGGAGATGGTACCCGTGCCGGGCTTCATGCCGGGGATGATGCCGATGATGTTGTTCACCACGATGAACATGAACAGAGTGCCCAGGAACGGCAGGTGACGACGCCAGGACTCCTTGCCCAGAATGCCCACGCCCACGTCGTTCTCGAGGTACTCGATCACGTACTCGACGGCATTGGCGAAACGGCCGCGAGGCACCACGGCGACGCGCTTTGCGAACGCGAACATGATGATGAGCAGCACGATCGAGGAAACGATCAGCCAGAACGTGTACTGCGTCAGGCCTGAAACCAAGTCGCCGACCACCGGTATCGAGCTGAAGCTCGACACAAGGTGGTTAATCTCGGCCGGCAGCTTATCGAATGCTTCCAACGCTAACCCTCCTAGAGTCTACGACTCATCGTTATGACGGCGAGAACCGCCCACATGACCAGGAACCCTCCGAGGAACCCGATCGCGAACACCACCAAATCCGCTGGCGCCACAGCCCACATCAGGGCTAATGCCGCCATCAGAAAGACAAACGATATCGCAAGCGCCGCCATTCCCTTGCCGACCGTCGGTCGCATGCACTTCTTCCGCGCAAGCAAGACCACCGTCAACATGGGCATGAAGCCGGCGACGCCGATTCCCATCCCCGCCACGAGGACGCCGATGTCACTGGAATCGACCATCGTTCGCCTTTCCACTGCACAATCATGACCGTCGCGGCCATCTCATCCCATGTCCGAAACACGGGGCAAAATTGCCCTTAACCGCACGATTACCAGTGACTGGCAGTATATCGCTCGGCGTTTCACGCGCAAGGAAATTTTGACAACTGGACTATGATTATGAACATCTGTTCACAAAGAGACACCCGTGAAATATGTTTCAACACATATACGCGCAGATGTCTCTTTTCCTTCACGAATTAACGGCAATATTCTATCGCCTCAACGGCAAGTTCTTGCCGTTTTGCGCCACCAATCGACACGGCGTGCGCTACGGGTGCGCGCCGCTTGAGAGAAACGCTATAGAGTGCCAAAAATACGGTCGCCAGCATCGCCCAGTCCAGGGACAATATATGCAGCATCGTTCAGCTTCTCATCAATGGAGCAGGTATACAAGCGGACATCGGGGTCGTGTCCGAGAACGGTCGCGATTCCCTCGGGAGCAGCAACCAGGACAAGCAAGCGGATGTCCTTCACACCCTGCGCGCGCAGGTAATCGATGGCGGCGGTTGCAGAGCCACCGGTGGCGAGCATGGGATCGACAACCAGGCAGATGCGCTGGTCGGCGTCGGAAGGCAGCTTCGCATAATACTCGTGCGGCTCGTGCGTGACCTCGTCGCGGTACATGCCCACATGGCCGACGCGCGCCGCCGGGATGAGCTCGAGCAGGCCGTCGACCATACCGAGGCCCGCGCGCAGAATGGGCACGATAGCAACCTTGCGGCCGGCGATGCGCTTGCCGGTGGTCTCGCAGATGGGGGTAGTCACAGGCGCGTCCTCGAGCGGGAAATCGCGGGTCGCCTCATAACCCTCGAACAGGGCCAGCTCTTTGACGAGCTCTCGGAACTGCTTGGAGCCGGTGTTCTCATCACGCATGATGGTCAGCTTGTGCTGGACGAGCGGATGGTCGACGAGGGTCACCCGGCTGCGATCGAAATCGACGGACATACTGTACTCCTTAAATTAGACGAAGAGTTAGTCGAGGGCCATGATCTTGGCGACGCGCGCCTCGTGGCGGCCACCCTCAAATTCGGTGGTAAGGAAGGTCTTGACGATTTCCTTGTTGACCTCGAGGTCGACGAAACGGCCGGACAGGCACACCACGTTGCCGTTGTTGTGCTGGCGGAAGAGCTCCGCAAACGGAACGGGCGTAATGGAGGAGGCGCGCACGCCAGCGACCTTGTCGGCAGCGACCGCCATACCGATACCCGTGCCGCACACGAGAACACCGCGATCGGCCTCGCCGGCAGAGACGGCCTTAGCCACGGGAACGGCATAGTCGGGGTAATCGACAGAAGCGTCGGTGTCGGGGCCCATGTCGGTGACATCGAAGCCCAGTTCATCGGCGATATAGGCCGCCAGAGCCTGCTTCTGCTCAAATCCACCGTGGTCGGAGGCGATGGCGATGCGCATGTGCACGTCCTTTCTCTTATACATATGATCAGCCCGCTTGGTCGCGCGAACCTATTCCACTCTAGCAGGTTGGGACGGCGCTCGCGCCGTCGCGAGGGACGTTTACGAAACCGGCCCTGCATCCGGTCGACAGGGATGCAGGGCCGGTTCAACACAGAGAAGTCGGCCTGATGGCCACTGGGGATGCACCCTAGCGCGAGCGCGCGCGATCGACAGCGCTATGCCAGCCGGAGAGGTTGCGAGCCACCTCGCCTTCGGCCATCTGGGGCTCGAAGCGTCGGCCGGGCACGCGGTTCTGCTCGAGCTCCTCGAGGTCCTCCCAGTACCCGACCGCAAGCCCGGCGAGATAGGCCGCACCGAGAGCCGTGGTCTCCACGTTTTCCGTCTGCTCAACGGGAATGCGCAGCAAGTCGGCCTGAAACTGCATGATAAAGTCGTTGCGCGAGGCGCCGCCGTCAACCGAAAGAATCTCCAGTTGGACACCGGCATCGAGCTGCATGGCGTGCAGAACATCGAAACTCTGATACGCCATGGACTCGCAGGCAGCACGTACAATCGTCGCACGGTCTGCCGCGCCGGTGAGCCCGCAGATGAGACCGCGCGCGTCGGGGTCCCACCATGGGGCGCCCAAGCCGCTGAAAGCCGGCACGAGATAGCACCCGCCGTTGTCTTCCAGGCTCTTACATAGATCGGCTGCCTCCTTGGTGCTTGAAAGCAGGCCGAGCTTGTCGCGAAGCCACTGAATGGTGGCCCCGGCGTGGAAAATCGAACCCTCGAGCGCGTAGGAAATCTTGCCATCCAAGGCGATGCCGATAGTGGAAACGAGACCCCTCTCGGACTTAACACAGGTGTCGCCGGTGTTCATGAGCATGAAGCAGCCCGTGCCGTAGGTGTTCTTCGTGCATCCGGGCCTGAAGCAGCAGTGACCGAACAGCGAGGCCTGCTGGTCGCCCGCAACGCCGGTGATCGAGGGGCCGTACGTCATAATCTCGTTGGAAACGCTGCCGTAATCGTCGGAACTCCACTTGACCTCCGGCAGCATCGAACGCGGAACGTCGAGCAGCTCGAGCAACTCGTCGTCCCACTCGAGCGTGTGGATGTTGAACAGCATCGTGCGGCTCGCGTTGGTGTAGTCGGTGGCGTGTACCATGCCGCCCGTCAGGTTGTAGATGAGCCAAGTGTCGATGGTTCCGAACATGAGCTCGCCGGCATCGGCCGCCGCGCGGGCGCCGTCCACGTTGTCGAGGATCCATTTGATCTTGGTTCCCGAGAAATACGGATCGGGCATGAGGCCGGTCTTGTCGCGGATGATGTCGGACATGCCGTCCGCGATGAGGGCATCCGTGATCTCGGACGTGCGGCGGCACTGCCACACAATGGCGTTGTGCACGGGCAAACCGGAATCGCGGTCCCACACCACGGTGGTCTCGCGCTGGTTGGTGATGCCGATGGCGGCGATGCGGTCGGAATGGATGCCGCTCTTGAATTGAACCTCCATCATGACCGCGATTTGGGAGGCCAGGATCTCCATGGGATCCTGCTCGACCCAGCCCGGACGCGGATAGAAGGTTTTAATACGGCGTGAGGCCTGCGCGACGATGCAATCGTATTCATCGACGATGACGGCTCGGACCGAAGTGGTGCCCGAGTCGAGCGCCATGACATACCGCCCACCCGTGGGGTTGTATGCCACATCCACCTTACTGAGATCTTTGAGAGTAACCGTCATCGGGGACCTTTCCTTACGTATGCCCCCGCCGTCGATACGGTCGGAGGCGCACAGAGCCGCCCTAGCATTGTTTCACGCGCAAGCCCATCCCGCGCCGACGGACAGTTACCTACCCGCCAGACGGGATAACTGGTCGGTGTATGAACAGTTTTCTCGGGCAAAAGGTATGTGTCCCCCTCACAACGAAAAAGCGGTCCTCGTTGCTTAAACGAGGACCGCCTGAGGCCGTTTGATGCGAGCGCTTACGCGCGGCGGCGTTTGACAATGGCGGCACCGACCGCGACGGTGGCGATGCCGGCAACACCCACGAACGCAACGGGCATCAGAGAATCGTCGCCCGTGGTGGGAAGGCCATCACCCGGCTTGTCGGCGGAACCGCCAGTCGCGCCGGATCCGGCACCGTCCTGGTTTCCACCATCGATGCCAGTGTCACTCCCGTTTCCATTGCCCGCATTGCCATCGCCACCCTCGGGAACAACGGGCGGCCTGGGGCCGGGATCTGGCTGTGCGGCATTCTTCACCGTAACGGTGAAGAATGCGGTTCGACCGCCGTATGTGACAGCAACATCGACCGTGCCCTCCCGCTCAAAGGCGGCACCCGGCGCGGGATCGAAGACAAAGTCGCCCTTGGTGGCCTCACCATAAGCGACCCGCTCGATATCGCCGTTGCTAAAAGACAGTTCAAGCTCCGTGCCCATGGGGTCGAAGGACTCGCCCACAGCGTAGATGAGCTTGGCTGGCTGCTGCTTCATCGCAATACCCGTGAGCTTGCGGAGATTGACCTCGATGGTGAAGTCGTGCTCGATTATGCCGGAGTATTCGCCAATTCCCTCGACAACCACCTTCGCGGCGCCCGCGGCAGCGTTGTTCTGGAACGTCAGCAAGTAATCCACACCATAGACAAGCATCCTGTCGCCGTCGACGATGCGCTCGTCGAACCGGTCGGCAAGCACCGGGTGATCCGTGTCGACGCGGTCGACCTTGACGACACTCGGCAGCTCGGCCTTCAAACTGGCAATATCCTTCGTCGGAGCAGCCGTGCGCAAGCGGATTTCCGCCGCGGACATAAACGAAAGCGGCAGCCTGTTGGTAACGGACTTCTCGGCCTTAAATCGGAACTGGGTGGCCGTCACGGGCTTGTCGAATTGCGCAATCTGCCAAGAGCGGTCATTCGTGTTCCAGTTGCCGTCGGCGCACTTGGCCCAATCTTCGCCGTCACCGTTGCGATACCAGATGGAATACGTCTCGACCAGGCCATTGCTGCTGCCGTCGCCCTTGTCCTGGCGGGGCAGGTACCTCACAGCCTCGACGGTCGCAGCGTCCGCGAGCCTCATATCAACGTAGAGCTGGTCCTGTGCGGCGCCGGCCCACACAGAGTGGTAAAGCGTGTCGCTATTCTTATCGAATGCGAACTTGATCGGCCCCTGCTGGCCGCTCTCAACCTGCTCACTGGAAGCCTTTGGCGTGATCTTCGTCACATCGTAATCGCGAACGTCGTCATCCGCCGCCAAATCGGGCGAACTGCTCGCAGCTCCGAGGCTGATGACGAACTCGCCCGTCGCGGCGTGATCCTCAGACTCGAGCAGAATCTTAACCTTGCTATCGTGCGCCGGAAGCACGGTCACCGCGGCGTTGTCCTTGCCGGTAGCGGCCACCTCGGCCACGACGGCACGTGTGTCATAGCTACCGGAAGCAATCACGTTGGCAGGAACGCCCTTGCCATTGACGCTCAAGCTCTCAAGTGCAGCCTCAGAGCCAACCGGATAGGAAGTGGTGGCCTTCATAAGCTCGACCTCGGTGATCATCGTGCAAGGCTTGCTGGTGCCCGTGTCGGTCGCCGAAGAGTTCACGATGTTCATTCGTACGAAGACCGCGGGCACTGGCTCAAAGTCGTAGGTATACAGCTTGACGTCGGTGCTTGACTCGTTCTGGGCTATCGTCTCGCGGGCCTCGATCCTTCTCCAGGAGTTATCGGCCCCCGTTTCAGAGACCTCGAACGTGATGGTGCCCGGATCGGGATAACGACCGGAGCCGAGATCCTTGCCAAAGTAGACCTTAATCTGCCCGAGCATCTGCTGGGTTGCATAGTTGAACGTCAGCGCAGAGGTGCGATTGCCCTCCTGAGCCCACTTCCAGTTCGACCAGCAGCTCTGATTCCTGCCTCCGCCGTTATTCGCATCCTTCGTGGTCGATCCATTGCGAATCGCCTCAAGGGTGTCGGAGGTCATGTCCTCGGGCTCAGCCGGGATGTCCTGGGTAAGCCTCATGGCATCGGGGGCGATATTGGCACCCAGGGCAACTTCGCCTTTCTGTACGCGAACAAGCGCAGTCACCGGCATATCCTTGCCAAACACGCTGGCAGAACCTTTAACGGTCACGGCGCCCACCTGGGCGAAGGCATCCGGAGCCGGCTGCTCCCACGCAATCGGGAAGTTGACGTTCATGACCGTGCCATCAGGCATGACGGCCGGGCGAGAGGCCGGCAGGACGGGCTCACCCTTAATCGGAATGGTCGTCGAATAGTTCCGCAACGCGGCGACCTCGTCGATGATTGTCACAATCGAACTGATCTCGGCGCCGGCAACCGTGCCCTTCACCGTAAACGTGCCCGGCTTGGCAAGCTGGCCCTCACCGATCTGACTCCAAACAACCTGCTGTTGAGAGCGTGTGCCGTCCGCATAACGCACCTCAACCTGCTTCGGAAGTATGACGGGAGCCCCTTTCTTCACGTACTGATAACGAGAGTAGAACAGAGCCTCAACCCGTCTCTGGTCGGCGGGCTGGTCGGCGACCTTCTCGACGGGGATCTCGACCGTCGCGGGCTCAAGGCCCTCGGCACTCACGGTCACCTTAACCGAACCGGCGTTTTTCGCCGCACGTACAATGCCGACAAGCTGGCCGGCATGGGCGGCGCGATCACCGTCGCGGAAAGACTGGTGATCCGCCTGAACGCCATTGTCGAGACCCGCAAGAACGCCGGAGCCTTCCACCTTGAAGGTCACCCGATTCTTGGCAGTCGGGACAATGACACCATTGGCATCCTCGACATTCACCGTGAGGTACGCGAGGTCTGATCCATTCGCCTCCATCTTTTCGCGGTTGACGCTCGCCGTAAGTCTGGCGGCGCTGCCCGCAGTCTTCACACTCTTGCGGCCCGCCCACTTCTCAGTGGAGATCTCCCTGTCCGCTTCGTCAAATGCCTTGGCGGTGATGGTGCCGTCGGCATACGGGACATTCCACGTCAGATACAGGTCCTCATGAGTGGGGGTCTTCTGACCATTTTCTCCCTTGTAGACGCGGTAAGTGTAACCACCATTCTCTGAGGTGACCTGAGTGAGCTTCTTTTTGCCCAGGGACTGAGGGCTGCCGCCCGCTGCGGGCGTGAAGAACAACTCGACCTCGGGAGCGTCGGTGTAAACAACAACCTCAACCTCTTTGTTGCCGCCAGACATCATGACCGCGTCCCTATTCCATGCAGGCAGAATGTGCAGCGTGTTGAGGGAATCGTTCCACTGGCTCTGGTAGAAGTAATACGTGTCCTTGGGCAGACCGGCGGTATCGATAATGCCAAAGTAGGAATTCTTCGGCGATGGCCAAGACCCCTGAGCCCCAGGGTTGGTGCCATTGGAAGGCGTGGGCTCACCAAGATAGTCAAAGCCGGTCCAAACGTACTCACCAGCTAGAAAATCGTTGTTGATGGTGTCGAACCATGCCCGAGAAGCGCGGTGCCCCCAAGACACGGCAGACTTGTCATACGACGTCAGCAGCTTATTGCTGTCGAGGGAATTGTTGTTCTTGTTGGTATACACTCCACGGCTATTCGTCGCAGAGGCAGTCTCGGATCCGTAGAGCTTCCAATCCGGATGTTCCCGATGAACATCCTTGTAACGATTGGCGTCCATATAGTTGAATCCCACTATGCCGTCGACCTCCGCAAGACCGGCGGGATTGAGGTCCGTCTTGCCATCCTTCATCTTGTTGTCGCCGGTCGTCACGGGACGCGTGGCATCGACCGCCTTCGCCCAGCCAATCAGATTCTTCTGCACCTGCTGGAAATTGCCGATCCCGCTCGTTCCCTCGGTCATCTCGTTGCCAAGAGACCACATAATCACAGACGGCGCATTTATATCACGCATCATCGATTGCTCGAGGTCGAATTGGGCCCACTTCTTGGTGGCCTCACTGCCAATCAACTCGCTCTTGCCCATCTCCTGATTGAAGAAACGAGCATAATCGTTGCGGTTGTCGTTTTTGGGCGCAGTCCATCCATCGAACATCTCAAGCACGAGCAACATGCCCTGCTCGTCGCAAATCTCGGTCAGCTCGCGGGAGTGCGGATTGTGCGTGGCGCGAATGGAATTGCAGCCCATCTCCTTGAGAATCTTAACCTGGCGCTCAATGGCGTCGCGAGTGTTCACAGAACCGAGGGCGCCCTGATCGTGGTGCATGCAAACACCCTTGAGCTTCATGTTCTGCCCGTTAAGCGAGAAACCCGTGTCTGCGTCGAAGCTGAAGAATCGGTATCCGAAGTCGACGTCGTACGTATCAACGACCTTGCCGTTCTGCTTAATCTCGGTGCGCACGGTGTAGAGCGTGGGCGCATCCACGGTCCAAAGGGTCGGATTCGCCGCCAGGGCATCCTGCTCGACCGTCGCGCTCTTGCCAGCAGCAATGGTGGTGACAACGCTCTCCACATGGGCGATCTGCTGATCGAGGGTGCCGCCGCGAGGGAACACGGTCTGCGCAACCGTGACGGAGGCGGCCTCGACGCCCTTGTTGGTAAGAACGGTCTTCAGGTGCGTCTTCACGTTGGTCTTGTCGGCGGCGAGCTCCGGGGTAGTCACAACCACACCGTCGCGCTCGACATGCACAGGATCGGTCACCACAAGGTCCACGTCACGACCGATGCCGGAACCGGAATACCAGCGGCTCGAAGGCGTCTGATGGTTGACCTTGACGGCAATGGTGTTGAGCTCTCCGAACCTTAGGTACTCGGTAATGTCATAGGAGAACGGCGAGTAGCCATACGGGTGATTGCCCAGGCGATGCCCGTTGATCCACACCGTGGAGTCCATGTACACGCCGTCAAAGTCGATGCGGACACTCTTGCCCTTGAGGGACTCATCGACCTTGAAGTTCTTACGATACCATCCGATACCGCCGAGCTTATAGCCGCTCTCGGCCTCCCCTGCCGTGGTGTACTCCTGGTCGATGCTGTAGTCATGTGGCAGGTCGACGTTCTTCCACGCGGAATCGTCGAATTGCTCGCCGTCGGCTCCGCTTGCGTCACCGAGGTAGAACTTCCAGTTCTCATTGAAGTTCTGCACGCGTAGAGCGGGATTGTCCACGGTGCTGATGTAGACGAGCTCGGGTTCGGAACTCATCTGCGTCGAAGACTGCGAACGCACCTCGGGCACAATTTCGGCCCAAGTCTGTGTGAGGGGTGCGGTCGCGATGAGCGCACCCGCGGCGATGGCGCAAATGAGGTGACTTGGCTTACGCCGTTGAATCAGGCGTTCCTTCATTGATGGCCCCTTTTTTTCTGCAGGGCCGATTATTGTCAGCGCAGCCCCACAGATACCGACATTCGTGGTCGTATTTTCACACCGGGAACCATCTCTACCTGTTAATCACCCGCAAACGATGGGCAATTGCCGCTAAACGGTATTTATGCAGGTCAAAGTCACTGCTTTGGTATTCATATTCTGCTACCAATTTAGTGGGTTAAGCATTTAACCTCCGCACTCGGAATTACGCCAAGACCGCCCGTATCTCATCCGCCAATAAGACGCCCTGACGCAGGATCTGAAGCTCCCCGTCTCGCACGGCCACAATGGTCGAGGCATCTCGGCACGGGGTCTCCCCCGCGTCGATGGCAACGTCAACACCAGCCAGAATGCGCGGTTCAACCTCATCAAATGAAATCGGCGCCGGCTTGCCATGCGTGTTCGCCGAGGTCACCGCCAGCGGCGATCCGCAGCGCGCGATAAGCTCTTGGACAACCGGCGACGCAGAGGCACGCAGGGCGACCGTCCCATCCGCAGCCCGCATGAACGACGGCACGTCGTCCGCTGCCGGGACCACGAGCGTGAGGGCACCCGGCCAGAGCTTTTCCGACAAAGCACATATCGAATGAGGCACGTCCTTGCCGTAGCGCTCGAGGGCAGCCGGACCGTCGACCAGCCACGGCACCGTCTGGGTGAGCTCGCGCTGTTTGAGGGTGAATATGCGCCCATAGCCCGTATCGGGCCCGGGGGTCTCCAGATTCGCCGCGAAAGCGGATATGGCCACCCCCACCCCGTAGACCGTCTCGGTCGGAACGAGCGCAAGGCCTCCCGCCGTCAGGCAGTCGGCGGCAGGTCCGAGATTGTCGTGGGCCTTAATCACATTCGCCATAACGAGCTTCTCCCCTATCTCACAAATACGTAAGCGGCCAGGCGCTCCAGTGCCTCGCGTAGGCGCGCAGTCGGCAACGCTAGGTTGATGCGAATCGTCTCGTCTCCGCCAAACGGGCGCCCGTCTTGCCACAGCACACCGACCTCGACGCCGGAGCGCAGCAGCTCGTCGATATCCATGCCATGAGCGGCGCACCAACCGTCGCAATCCAAGAAGAGCATGTACGTCCCCTGCGGTCGCGCAAAATCGACACCAGCGATCCCCTCAAAGAACTCCGAGGCAATCCGTGCGTTGCGACCAAGAACTTCTCGCAGCTCGTCGACCCAGGCAGCGCCTTCGTCGCTGTATGCACCCAAAAGCGCATGCATGGAGAGCACGTTTTGCATGTTGTAATGCGACAAACTCGCCTGCTTGGCCAAGCGAGCCTGAAGCCACGGATTGTAGACAACGCGATAGCTACCGATGAGTCCCGCGAGGTTGAACGTCTTGCTCGGGGCGTACAGCGCGACGGTCCGCATCCGCGCGTCGTCGCTCACGCTCTGCGTGGGGATGTGGACACTGCCTCCCAAAACGATATCCGACCATATCTCATCTGAAATAACGTAGACATCGTACTTTCGGAACAGGCCCATCGCCCGCTCGAGCTCCCAGCGTTCCCACACGCGCCCTGTCGGGTTATGAGGCGAGCACAGAATGGCCGCGTGGACCTCCCTCGTTGTGAGCTTGCGCTCCATGTCCTCGTAATCCATGCGCCACACGCCCTCGGCGTCGCGCTGTAGCCAACTCGTCACCAGGTCATACCCCGCATTTTTAAGCGTGTTGGTGAATCCGGTATACGTCGGGGCATGAACAAGCACCTTGTCCCCACGCGAGCACACCACGGCAAGGGCATTGGCAACACCGCCGAGCACCCCATTTTCATAGCCGATATTCTCGGGCTTCAACCCCACGACCCCGTTGCGACGCTCATGCCACCAGGCGATGCGATCGTAATACTCCTGCGGATACTCGAAATATCCGAAGCACGGATGCTCGAGCCGCTCTCGCATGGCGCGCAGCACCGAAGGAGCGGTGGCGAATCCCATATCGGCCACCCACATGGGGATGACGTCAAACCCTTCGCGCACAACGGCGTCGACAGGGCCCAAAGAGCCGCCGGAAATCGCTCCGGCTGCATCCGCGGCAATCGAATCGTGTCCCATGCGATCGATAACGTCCGTGAAATTGAACATTCAGCCTTGCCCCCAGAGTTCCACTCAGGCCGTTACGGCCATTTCGCCATATGGCACGATCTTGTCTAGCTCCGGGCCCAATTCCCGTCGCGCCACATCGGTGTCATAGGCAACCTGAGCGCGCATCCAGTAGCCATCGGTCAATCCAAAATAGCGGCAGAGCCTCAGGTCGGTATCGGCCGTTATCCTGCGTCGTCCAAGCACAATTTGACCTATACGCTGTGCGGGAATACCCGTTTCTTTCGCCAGCCGGTACTGCGAAAGCCCCAGTGGCTCAAGAAACTCCTCCTTCAGCAACTCACCTGGAGTAACCGGACGCATCTCCCCAGCCATTGCCCCTCCATATCAGTGGTAATCGACGATCTCCACATCCTGAGGCCCCATCGGAGTCCATGAAAAGCAAATTCTAAACTGTTCGTTAATCCGAATACTATATTGCCCTTCACGGTCCCCACTTAAGGCCTCAAGATGATTGCCAGGAGGAATACGCAGGTCATTGAGGTTTCCAGCGATTTCCAATTGGCGCAACTTACGGAGCGCCTGCCTCTCAAACGCGCGGTATCGGGGAATCCGCATACCGCGCGAGAGCCTCTCGGCGTCTTTATCTCTGTAAGATACAATCATAGTAACGCCATTCGTTATTAACGTCAAACGATACTAATTGCGCCATGTCGCTCCGCGCCTATCCCACCAAGGCAAGGACGATCCGCGGGCGGCCGGTGAAATCCTCGACGATGCGGACATCATGCATGCCGGCAGAGCGACACAGATCGGCGGCTGCGTCCAGGTGACCCTCGTAAAGCTCGCACGCGAGCAGGCCACCCGGGCGAAGCATATGCGGGGCGGCGTTGACGAGCCTGCGGAAGATATCGAGACCGTCTGCGCCTCCATCCAGCGCCAGCGCCGGCTCAAAGTCGGCAACCTCGTGCGGCAGCGACTCCATGACGGCGGAAGGAATATAGGGGGGATTGGAGACCAACACGTCAAACGTTCCCCACTCGGTCTCACGATTGAGTGGTGACACGAGATTGCCCAAACGCACATCAACGTCGGCGGGCGAAATGCCCAGCGCATCGCGGTTGCGGATGCTCAGATCGACTGCACGGGGCTCAATGTCGATTGCGACGCACTGAGCACGCCCCGAGCGCTCAGACGCAATGGAAAGCGAGATGCAACCCGTACCGCACCCAACCTCGAGAACGCGCGCGCATCGAATCTGACCCGACTCCCCATCCTGAGCAGGAGCACCCTCGGAAAACTCGCCCTCTTCGACAGGTGCGGCACCCAATACGTCCGCATCCCCTTCGGCGCCATCAGCCGTCTCAATGGTCCCCTCGCCGTCCTCAAGCGTGACAAAATCATCGTCACGCAGTTGTCGCTCGACGACGGGCGCCTCATCCTTTTCCTTTGCCGCGGCGATCTCGGCCTGCAGGGCAGCCTCGACCTCGGCGTTCCAGGGCAGCTCAACACGCCCGCGCGCGGCTGCGGGAGCGGCTCCGATGACCTCTCGGTCGAGATAGGCCAAGACCTCTTCAACCAACAGCTCGGTCTCGGGCCGTGGGATGAGCACGCCGGGCTCGCACATCACATCGATCGTGCGGAAGCTCGTCTCACCGATGATGTACTGCAGCGGCTCGCCCTTCGCGCGGCGCACAACGGCCGTGTGCATTGCGGCAAGCTCCTCGCTCGACATCGGTTTGTCAAAGTTCACGTATATCTCAGTGCGCGAGAGCCCGGTCACACCCGACAGCAGCCATTCGGCGGATAGACGCGGACGCTCGTCGCCCCGGTCCTTCAGGTAGTCGCGCGTCCAATCCAGGCATCGCCTGATGGTCCACGTCTCGTTCGCCATAGCGGCCTCCGTCCCTCGTATTGCATAGCCGCGATTCTACGGCACGGCCGACATCCGCCCCGTCGAGAACACCGAATTACAGCATTTCCCGTCCAAAAACAGTCCGTCTGCCCAAAACCTGACTGCTTGAAAAACGGGCCGCCGCCCCGAAGGACGACGGCCCGAACAGGCACGTTTGCAGCTGGGGCATCATACCGCGCGGCTCTTGCCCAACAGCCGAGAACCCGCTTACACGGCCTCGGCGAGCTTGGCGGCGCGGTCGGCGGCCGCCAGGGCGTCGATGACGTCGGACAGCTGATCGCCCAGCAGCACGCCGTTGTAGGTGGAGTTGAAGCCGATGCGGTGGTCGGTCACACGATCCTGCGGCAGGTTGTAGGTGCGGATCTTCTCGGAACGGTTGCCGTGGCCGATCTGGGCAGAGCGCTCGGCACCGAGCTCGGCCTGCTGCTTCTCGAGCTCCATCTCGTACAGGCGGGCACGCAGCATCTGCATGCAGACCTCGCGGTTCTGGATCTGAGAACGCTGCTCCTGAGACTGAACCACGGTGTTCGTGGGCAGGTGGGTGATGCGCACGGCGGAGTAGGTAGTGTTGACGCACTGACCGCCGGGGCCGGAGGCGCAGTAGGTGTCGACGCGCAGGTCGGCCTGGTTGATCTGAATATCGATCTCATCGGCCTCGGGCAGCACGGCCACCGTCGCGGTAGACGTCTGGATGCGACCCTGGGACTCGGTCTTGGGGACGCGCTGCACGCGGTGCACGCCGGACTCGTACTTCATGACGGAGTAGACCTTGTCGCCCTCGACCTTGAACTCGATGGACTTGAAGCCGCCGGCCTCAGAGGGGCTGGAGTCGAGCACCGTCATCTTCCACTTCTTGGACTCGATGAAGCGCTGGTACATCTTGAAGAGGTCGCCCGCGAAGATAGCCGCCTCGTCGCCGCCCGCCGCGGAACGGATCTCGACGATGGTGTCCTTCTCATCCATCGGGTCGCCCGGGATGAGCATGATCTTGATATCTTCCTCGAGCTGGGGCAGCTTTGCCTCGTTCTCGGAGATCTCCATCTGGAGCATCTCCTTCTCGTCGGCGTCGGCGGCGTCGTGCAGCATCTCCTTGGCGACATCGATATCGTCGAGGGCACCCAGGTACTCGCGAGCGGCCTTCACCAGGTCGGTCTGGTGGGCGTACTCCTTGTTGAGGCGGGTGAATTCCTTGATATCGCTGGCGACGGCGGGGTCGGAGAGCTTCTTCTCGAGCTCCTCGAAAGCGATGATGATCTTCTCAAGCTTGTCGCGCATGGTTGCTCCTTATGCGTTGGCTGTTGGCGAAATGTGAAAGAGGGCCTGCCGGCGAAGCGGCGGGCACGGCGTCAAACGTAGCTAGAGCTTATCGAGCGCGATGTGCATGGTTCCTCCCGTAGTTTCCAGATAGGCATCATACCCCGCAACGCCCTACCACGCCAACGTACCTGCAAAACTCCCATAGGCTCGGCAGATGACCGGTGCGACGGCTACCCCGCGCATCCGACGCGACAGCCACCCAGCACGGTCGGCGCCGGGCATGAAAAGGGCCGCACCTCAAGGAGAGGTGCGGCCCGAATCGTATGTGCCCTTCTCGCTGGGACGCGAGGGCTTAGGCGTTGCTGCGGCGGCGCTTGAGCGCGATGCCGGCGCCGGCGAGGGCGACCGCGGCGAAGGCGGTGCCGCCGATGAGCATCAGCGAGTCGTCGCCGGTCTGCACCAGCTTATCGGAGCTGGAACCGGGCTTGCCAGTAGAACCGTTGGCACCATTGCCGTTGGAATTGCCGCCCTGGCCACCGTTACCGGCGCCACCATTGCCGGTTTCGCCATTGCCGGCGCCACCGTTGCCGGAACCGCCGTTGCCAGAGCCCGATCCGCCCTGATCGGCGTTCTCAACGAGCGCGGCGAGGGCGTCCTTGAGTTCACGGGCGAGGCGATCGCCCTCAGCCTGGGACAGGTTGTCGGCGTTCTCCAGGCCCGCCTTGGCGGCATCGAGTGCATCCTGATATGCCTTCCAGCTCTCGGGCGTGAACTTAGAACCATCGGCAACGGCGCTGTCGATAAGCTGCTGCAGCTCAGTGCCCGCATATTTGAGCACCGGGCTGGAAAGGGCGCCCTCGATACCGGCCTTGAGATCGACGATCTGCTGGTAGGTCAGGCTTTCAGGAGCCTTGAGGGCCTCCTCGGCTGCCACGACCGCCTTGTCGAGCGCCGTCACGGAATCGGTCGTCCACGCCGCCGTATCGACGGTCTTCGCCTTGGCGACGAGGTCGCGCAGCGCCTCGATATCGCCATCGAGGGAAGCATCGACACCGCGGGTCAGGAAGATCTCGGAAATCTGGGGGACGGTGCCCTTGGGCCATTCGAAGACGATGTCCTTAACCGCGGAAACGCCCTTACCGAAGGACAGGTCCTTGAGGACGCTATCGAGAACCCCAAGCTCAACCGTCTTGGTCGCGGGCTCGCCCGCGCGAAGGTCCCCGCTGTAGACGACCGCTTTCACCTTGACGGCGGGCTGGGCCGCCTTGGAGATGACACGAACGCCGTCAAAGGGCGCCCCGTCGGCGCCGAACGGCTCGGACACGTGGTAGGTCAGCGTTCCCGCCTCGTCGGTAGCAGGCTGCCATGCGGTCAGCACGCTCTTGTCGAGCAGGTTGTCGGGTGTTTTGCCCTGCTGCTCAACCGCAGTGGTCTCAAAGTCGCCGCCGGCGTAGACCGGCACGTACTCGCCGCCGTTGATGCGCAGCTCGCCGATCTCGAACCAGCGCTCGGCGTAGGCCTTGGTGAAGCGGATGCGAATGAAGCGCGCGGTCTCGTCGACGCCCTCGCCGGACTTGATGAACATGTTGCCCGGGAAGTCCGTGGAGTGCGTCATCCACTTGGCCTCCTTCGCGGGCACGTCCTTACCGGGAGCGGCGATCTTGCCATCGCTGTTGATGTCGAGGACCGTCTTCCACTCGGCGTCCGGAGCGTCGGCCCTATCGGCGACCTCGATCACGGCATTGCGGATGTAATCGAGACTGGTCTCGGGGACGAAGTACTCAACGCTCTTGATCGAGCGCTCCTGGCCCAGGTCGAAAACGACCTTGGTGCCCTCGGAGGGGCCACCGCTGGACTTGGTGGCGGTGGCGACGTTGCCGTCGAAGATCTTGGCGGCGTCGAGGGTCTGGGCGCCGGGCAGCTCGCTCTTAACGATGCTAGGTGCGAGGGAGTGCAGGTAGCTGCCGGTGAGCGCCTTGAAGTCGACGGATGCCGCATCCGCCGTGGCGCGGTAGCCGACATAGCGGGCGCGGACGGGGTCGGCGCCCTTGAGCGGGCTCCACTCGATGCCGTTCTGGGAGTAGACGAGCTCCGCCCCCTTTGCGACCTGGGCATCCGCGTTGGCGAGGACAACCTCGCGGCGGACGGAGCCGAGGTCGACGGCGATGACGTCGCCCTTCTTGGGCAGGGTCGCCGATCCATCGGTTGTCTTGAAGGAGCCGTCACCCACACGGGCAGCGAGGCTCACACCCGCAAGGTCGAAGGAAGCGTAAAGGCTGTCCTTGCTATAAGAGAACTTCTCGAACGCGTTGAACTCGAAGAGCTGGAACCAGCTGTCAGTCGCGGCGGTAGAGACGAGCTTCACGCCCGTTGCCTCCACGCGGTCGAAGGTGATGGTCTGCTCGGAAGCGGAGGTCGGCGCGGGGAGCTCGGTCCATTTGCCGTCCGCCGCAGGTGCGGCGTCGGTAGTGTAGTAAAGCTTGGAGGCGGTGAACTTGTCGGCATCGCCCTGCTTGAGGTAGACGGTATCGATGAACTTGGGAGCACTGAACGAGAGCATCACGTAATCGTTTGCCTGGGTCTTCCGATTGCTCCAGAACTTGCTATCCGCATTGCCGTCGACAACGTTGACGATAGGGTTGTTCTGATACTGCGGCATGTTCGTGGTCGCGGTCGCAGTCGCCTCGATCTTACCGAAGCCAGCATGGAGGTCGACGACGCGCCACCACTTGGCGGTCTTGACGCCGTTGACGACTTTGATGGCCTTCGCGCTCACGGGACCGGCCAGCTGGATGGTCTGGGACTTGGCGGAGGTGATCACGCCGGCCTCGTGCCAGACGCCGTCGACGTCCTGGTAATAAGCCTTGCCGGACTCGATGACGTCATCGGAGCCGCCACCCTGCTTGAAGGTGATCGAGGTGATGGTCTTGGGGGCGTCGAACGTCACCTGGACGGCGGCGTCGACGGCGGTGGTGTCCCTGTCCTCGCCCTCGTCCTTGAACTTGAACCACGCCTCGGTGTCCTTACCGTCCGAAGCGTGCTGAAGGGGCTTGCTTCCGTCGGCGGAGACCTGGTTGGCGATGCTCACGGTGCCGGTGAACACGGCGTTCTCGTCGAGCTGTTTGTTGACCATGATCTCGTTGATGGTCGGCCAGGCGTCTTGGCGGTTGTCGCGCACGGCCACGATGCGCACGCCCTCGACGCCCTTGATGTCGAGGCCGGTGAGGGAGACCTTGCTGACGTTGAACTCCTGAGAGCCCTCGACGTCGATCCACTGGCCGCCCTTGAGGTACTGGACCTTGCTGGCGTCCATGAAGTCCTTGCCGCCGCCCTGGATGAAGGTGACGGACTTGAGATCGAAGGGCTTGCTCCTCACCATGCCGAAGTAATCACCCTCGACCAGCCTGTTCGGGCTCTGGTAGACGGCGCCGGTCTTGGGGTCGCCGTCGAAGACGGCGGCCGCGCTGCCCACGGGCGTGTCGGTGCGGCTGGTCACCAGCTTGGTGACCACGGCGTCAGGGTCGGCCGCCAGGGTCGCCTTCTCGGCGGTATAGGCGTCGAGAGCAAGGACCATCGGGGTGATGTGCGCCTTGCCGACGCGCGCGTACTCATAATGGTTGATGTACCACAGGGCGTGCCCGTTGGCACGCTCCAAGAGCCCGGCGCCCTCGGCGTACTTGGAGACGAGGGTGGACGCATCCCCCTCGATGCCGGCCTTCACGGCCTCGAGCTCGGCGAGCGCCGCAGCGGTCAAGTCATCCCAAGTGTCGAGCCAGGGCTTCATCTGCTCCGCCATCGCCTTGGTCCCGGCGTTCTCGCGATAGGTCTTGGCGGTGCGCTGCAGGTCCAGGAAGACCTTGGACACCTTGTCGACATCGGTTGCGGTCACCGTATCGGAGGAGAGCTTGGCACGGAAGTCCGCGAGCTCCTGCTTGATATCGGCAGACTCGTCGTTCTCCCATGTCGCGCCGCCGCCGTACATGCGCTTCATATGGCCGGACAGCTCGCGCAGGGCGTTGGAGCCCTCCGTCTCCTTGCCCGAGTTGTGATCGATGTAGCTGAAGGACTTCTCCCACACCTGGTCGGCATGCTCGGTAGAGCCCCACAGGTTCCAAGTGAAGTCCGCGGTCATGAAGATGCCCTGCTTGGAGGGCTCGGACTGCTGCATCGGGTTGATGACGACGCCCTTGACCTGGCCCGGCTTGAGATCGGAGCCGAGGAAGTTGTTGTGCCCACCCATATGCAGGGCGTCCTTGTCGTTGTCGGAGCAGGGCCAGTTGATCCACATGAAGGGGGCGACGCCCGAGTTGTTCTTGAAGGTGGTGGCGAAGGCGTTGTCAATCTTGCCCCAGACCCGACCGCCGGTGTTAATCACCTGGACGTTCTCGCCAAGGGTGCGGTACCAGCTCTCACCGTGGCCCATGTAGTCCACCGGGCAGAAGATCAGCGTGTCCTTAAGACCGGGGTACTTGAAGGTGCCGTCGGGATTCTTCTCGTTCTGGAGCTCGCGAAGCCACGCGGTCGTATCGTCGAGGAGTCTCTTGTAAAGCTCACCCGTGTGCTTATCCGCGCTCTCGTTGGGGCCGAGCTGATACCCGGCATCGTCTGCGAGAATCGCGATCTGGCGCGTGCCCGCATCAATCACCTGGAGGAACTTGGCCTTCATGATCTTGAAGGTCTCGTCGTAGTTGTCCTTGGTGATGGGGTTGTGCATGAAGGGGTGCAGCGCGTAGACAAAGCGCACCTTGGACTTGTTGCCCGCCTCTGCGAGGGGTTTGATCTTCTCGTCGATCTCCGCCTGGGTGTATTTCTCACGCCACTGGGAGTTGTGCTTGGGGTCGTCCTTGGGGGCGTAGAAGTAGGCGTTCAGCTTGTAGTAGCCGCCCCACTCCATCAGCGCCACGCGGTCGCGGGTGCTCCAGGGATTGCCGTAGTAGCCCTCGATGAAACCGCGGGTGATCACGTCGGCGTGATCGCTGGCAACCAGGGCGCGCAGCGAGCTATCGGCATCTTGCTGCAAGATCTGGAAGACTGTCGACAGGCCGTAAAACGCCGAATCGGTATCCTTGCCCAAGACGATGATGCGATTGGCGGCGCCATCCTCGGCGGGAAGGAGCGCGACCAGGTTCGCATCGGTCTGCTCGAACAGCTTGGCGTCATAGGCGAGCTTCTTGGCGTCCACGAGCTGCTTGACGTAAGAGTCAACCTGCTTGCCCGAACCCTTGATGCCGACCAGCACCGCGGTGCCACTCGTCGGCACGGCATCCGCGCTCTTGACGCTCTTGGCCTTGAGCTTGACCGCCTCCTCGAGGTGCGCCTCGGTCTCGGCGTCGATGCCGTCTTCGACGACCGTCGTCACGTTATCGGCGAACTCGACCGAGCCCTCCTGATAGGCGACCTTCTGCGGTGTTGGGAATATTTGATAATCGCCCTCCTGGGCATGCGCTCCAACGGGCATGAATAGCGTTCCCACACAGGCCGCCGCCGTTACAGCGAGCGCGGCGATCCTGCAACGCATACTTTGCTTCATCCTGCCTCCTCGATTGGATGATGTGCCCCCATGCGCATGTCGGCGCATTCCGACGGCACCTTACAAATTACCCACCATAGTTGTGTGGTGGGTAATTGCATCTGTCGGAGCGACAAACGTTCAATATCGTCGGTAGACGGTCAATCGTTTCAGCAGTTGTTATTTTGATGTAATACCAGTGGTCTATGCGAGGCGGCAGAAAAAGCGGGGCGCACCGAAACCCCGGTCGCGTCCCGCCCCACGTATATACGTCGTTGTTCACATTGCGCCGCGCGCTCGCAACAACGCCCCCCTACAGCACGGTCATGCTGAAGGAGAAGTCGCGGGTCTCGCCCGGAGCGATGACGGTGACGTTGCGCTTGTGCTCGAACACGTCATCCTCGCTGGTGAGCGTGGCGTGGCCGGTCCAGGGCTCGAGCGCGATGAACGGGGAGTTGCCCTGGCACGCGGACCAGATGCCGATGTACTTGAAATCCGCGAAGTCGATGCGCACGCCGCGACCGCTCTTGGTTCCGCGCAGGGTCAACGTGCCTCCCGGGACGTCCGTGAGCATGACGGCATCGCGGGAGAACAGCTCGCGGGTGACGGGGAGGACGTCGGCGTTCTCAACCGGAACGGTCGTCTCGTCGAACGTGAGCAGCCCACCCTCGGCGATAGTGGGGGCAACGCAGGTCCACGGCTCGGAGAACTCGATCACGTAATCCTCGAACGCCTCATCCCCGGCGCCGGGCGCGGGGACGTTGAACGCGGGGTGACCGCCCACGGAGAAGGGCATGTCGGCGGCACCCGTGTTGGTGACGGAGAAGGTCTGGGTGAGCGTCGCCTCGCCCGTGATGGCGTAGGTCATGTTGAGCTTAAACTCGTACGGATACGCCTCGAGCGTCTCCGGAGAGCTGGTGAACTCGAAGGTCACCGCAGAGCCATCCTCGGCTACCTCGGCGACGCGGTGCTCGTTGATGCGGGCGAGACCGTGGCGGGGCATGCGGCATGTGCCCTGGGCGCTCTCGGCCTCATCTCCGCGCAGGGAGCCGACGATGGGGAACAGGACCGGGGCGTGCTTGCCCCAAAACGCCGGGTCCGCCTGCCACAGATACTCGCGGCCATCGAGCTTGAGGCTCGTGAGCTCGGCGCCCTTGGAGCTGATGGTGGCGGAAAGACCGCCCTTGGAGATGGTCGTGTTCGACATGGCGAAACCTTTCGGACGAAGATGGAGGCGCACCGGGCGCCCATGGTGAACGGCGCTTGCGACGCCATTGCACACCCCATTATCCCCCGTTTGGCCCTGTCGTGCGACGGGCACATTAACGTTCGGTTCCATATTGTTCGGTACCTTGACTATCATGCCGGGCACTCGTACCCTCGAGTGGACGAATTCGAGAGTAGGAGGAACAGACATGGAAACACCCACGCCCAGCGCGATCTGCCGGGCCATGAGCAGCATCGAGACACCCGAGGCACAGCAGGACGAGACGATCATGCGCGCCAAGCGCATTCTCAGGGGGCTCGGCTTCTGCGGCCACTACATGCATTTCCACAGCGGCGGCCGATCCGGCCAGATCCCCATCCTATGCATGCTCGACCGCTGCGGGGGGACGCTCTCCCAACAGGAGCTCGGCATGCGCTTTGAGATCAAGCCCGGTTCGCTCTCCGAGATCCTCTCCAAGATGGAGACCGCCGGCCTGATCGAGCGCACGCGCGACACCAAGGACCGTCGCCAGCTGTTCGTCCACCTCACTGACGAGGGCACGCGCCTCGCCCACCTCGAACACGAGAAGCGCGACCGCTTCCGCCGCAGCGCCTTCGCCGCTCTAACCGTCGAGGAACAGGAGCAGCTCGCCGAGATGCTCGAGAAGATCCGCGTCACCTGGGAGGAACTTGATGATTAAAACCCTCGTGTCATCCGTTCGCGATTACAAGCTGCCGTCCATTGCCACACCGATCCTGGTGCTGTGCGAGGTCGCCTGCGAAATGGCGATTCCCTTCGTCACGGCCAACCTCATCGACACCATCAAAGACGGCGCGCAGATCGCACAGATCATGCCCACGGCCGGCGTTCTCGTGGGCCTCGCGCTCGTCTCGCTGTTCTTCGGTGCGGCGGCGGGCGTCACCTGCAGCTACGCAAGCTGCGGTTTTGCCAAGAACCTGCGCCACGACCTGTTCTACAAGATCCAGACGTTCTCGTTCGCCAACATCGACCGCTTCTCGAGCTCGTCGCTCGTGACGCGCCTCACCACCGACGTCACCAACGTGCAGCAGGCGTTCATGCTCATCATCCGCATCGCCGTCCGCGCGCCGCTCGTCTTGGTATTCGCCTTTGCCATGGCCTACGCCATGGGCGGCTACATCTCCTTTGTCTACCTGGCCATGATCCCGCTGCTCGGCTGCGGTCTGGGATTCATCATCCACAGGGTCGGGCCGATCTTCACCCGCGTGTTCCGCAAGTACGACGCGCTCAACGAGTCGGTCGAGGAGAACGTGACCGGCATGCGCGTGGTCAAGAGCTACGTGCGTGAGAACTATGAGAAGGAGAAGTTCGCCCGCGCCGCCGAGGACGTCCGCACCGACTTCACCCGCGCCGAGAAGCTGCTCGCCCTCAACAACCCGATGATGAACCTGTGCGTCAACGGTGCCTTCGTCGTCATCATCTACCTGGGTTCCAAGCTCATCATCACCAGCCAGGGCACTCTGTTCGACGTGGGCCAGCTCTCCTCCACCTTCACCTACGGATTCCAGATCCTCATGAGCCTCATGCAGCTCTCCATGATCTTCGTGATGGTCACCATGTCCGAGGAGAGCGCGAACCGTATCGTCGAGGTGCTGAACGCCGAGCCCACCATCACGAACCCCGCCGAGGCCGCACACGAGGTCGCGGACGGCTCGATCGACTTCGACCATGTGAGCTTCAAGTACTCCGAGCACGCCGAGCGCCAGGCACTCGACGACATCGACCTGCATATCGCAAGCGGCGAGACCGTCGGTATCATCGGCGGGACCGGTTCCGCCAAGTCCACGCTCGTGAACCTCATCGCACGCCTGTACGACGCGACCGAGGGCACCGTGCGCGTGGGCGGGCGCGATGTGCGCTCCTATGACCTCGATGCGCTGCGCCACGAGGTGGCCATGGTGCTGCAGAAAAACGTCCTGTTCAGTGGCACCATCGCGGAGAACCTGCGCTGGGGCGACGAGAACGCCACCGATGAGGAGATCCGCGAGGCGGCCCATCTGGCCTGCGCCGACGAGTTCATCGACGGCTTCCCGAAGGGCTACGACACATGGATCGAACAGGGCGGCTCCAACGTCTCGGGCGGTCAGAAGCAGCGCCTGTGCATCGCGCGAGCCCTGCTGCGCCGTCCCAAGATCTTGATCTTGGACGACTCCACGAGCGCCGTGGACACCAAGACCGACGCCAAGATCCGCGCGGGCCTCGCCGCCTACCTGCCCGAGACCACCAAGCTCATCATCGCCCAGCGCATCGCCTCCGTGCAGGACGCCGACCGCATCATCGTGATGGAGGGCGGCCGCATTGCCGCAATGGGCACGCACGAGGAGCTGCTCGAGACCTCCGAGATCTACCGCGAGACGTTCACCTCGCAAAACAAGATGGGTGAGGAAACCGTGGACGGCGACGGCTCCCAGAACGCCGATGACGATGCGCCCGCAACACGCGAGACCGGCGACGCCGATCGTCAAACCGCCGCAGAACTTACCCACGCATTCGAAACCACGATGCAGGAAGGGGGTGAGGCCCATGAGTAAGCCCGCCGACAACGCGCGCGCCAGGGGCTCCAAACCCGGCACGCTCAAGCGCCTCGTCAAGATGCTCTTCTCGTTCTATCCGGTCCTGCTTCCGCTGGTGATGCTCGGCGTGGTGCTGTGCGCCCTCATCAACTCCATCGGTTCGGTCTTCCTGCAGAAGGCCCTCGAGGTCATCTCGACCTCCTGGCAGACCGGCGATTGGGCCGCAGCGCGCCCGCAGATCTTGGGCCTCGTGACCACGCTCGGCGTCATCTACATCATCGGCAACCTGTCCTCGCTCTTCTGGAACCGCTACATGGGCGTCGTCACGCAGGGTTCGCTCATGAAGCTGCGCGAGAAGATGTTCAACCACATGCAGGACCTGCCGATCCGTTACTTCGACACCAACCAGCGCGGTGACATCATGTCGCACTACACCAACGACATCGACACCCTGCGCCAGATGATCTCGCAATCGCTGCCAAACCTGGTCATGACCGTCATCGTTTTGACCACGGTGTTCAGCATCATGCTCTACTTCTCGGTGTGGATGTGCCTGGTCATCGTCATCGGCGTGCTGTGCATGGTCGCACTCACCAAGGTGCTCGGGTCAAACTCCGCCCGCTTCTTCATTGCGCAGCAGCGCGAGCTCGGCGTGGTCGAGGGTCATATCGAGGAAGTCATGGGCGGCCAGAAAGTCGTGAAGGCGTTCTGCCATGAGGCGGCCGCCGAGGCCGATTTCGACGAGCGCAACGAGCGCCTGTTCGAGGTGTCCCAGAAGGCGAACATGTTCGCCAATATCCTCATGCCCGTCCTCATGAACCTCGGCAACCTCATCTACGTGATGGTTGCCCTGGCAGGTGGCGTGTTCCTCGCGCTCGGCGTTCCGAATCTGTCCATCTCGGGCCTGCCGCTGTCCATCGCCGTGGTGGTTCCGTTCCTCAACATGACCAAGCAGTTCTGCGGCCAGATCGGCCAGATCTCCCAGCAGATCAACGCCGTGGTCATGGGTCTGGCGGGCGCTGAGCGTATCTTCGCTCTTCTCGACGAGGAGCCCGAGACCGACGAGGGGTACGTCACGCTCGTGAACGCCCAGGTCAACCCGGATACCTGGGAGATCGAGGAGGCCGACCACCACACCGGCCTGTGGGCCTGGAAGCACCCGCACCGCGCGGACGGCACCGTGACCTATGTGCCCCTGCGCGGTGACGTGCAGATGGACGACGTCGACTTTGGCTACACGCCCGACCACGAGGTTTTGCATGGCGTGTCCGTGTACGCCAAGCCCGGTCAGAAGGTCGCCTTTGTGGGCGCGACGGGCGCGGGCAAGACGACGATCACCAACCTCATCAACCGCTTCTACGACATCGCCGACGGCAAGATCCGCTACGACGGCATCAACGTGAACAAGATCCGCAAGGCAGACCTGCGCCGTTCGCTCGGCGTGGTGCTCCAGGACGTCAACCTGTTCACCGGCACCGTGATGGACAACATCCGCTACGGCAGCCTTGAGGCCACCGACGAGGAGTGCATCCATGCCGCCGAGCTGGCGGGAGCCGACGACTTCATCCGTCGCCTGCCCGAGGGGTACGACACCATGCTCACCGGCAACGGCTCGCAGCTCTCGCAGGGACAGCGCCAGCTCATCTCCATCGCGCGCGCCGCGGTTGCCGATCCGCCGGCGATGATCCTGGACGAGGCGACGAGCTCCATCGACACGCGCACCGAAGCCATCGTGCAGCGCGGTATGGACGCGCTCATGCAGGGTCGAACGACCTTCGTGATCGCCCATCGCCTGAGCACCGTGCGCAACTCCGATGTCATCATCTGCCTGGACCACGGGCGCGTGATCGAGCGCGGCACGCACGACGAGCTCATCGCCAAGCGCGGTTACTACTACCAGCTCTACACCGGCGCGTTTGAACTCGAGTAAGCCCGCCCTTCGATGCGGGGCGAGACGGGCGCTTCCGACGAGCGGCCCGAACGCCCCCGCTCCGGGCAGGTCGTTGGCAGCGCAGTTCGCGGCCGTCGGAGGCCGTTGGCGGCTGTCGGAGGTTGTCGGAAGCCGTTGGATACTGCTGGAGGTTATGAACGATTAACTCCCTGCCACCTGTTTTGAGTGCATTATTTCCGCAGGTAGATATGTGTACAAAAAAGGAGCTTATGAACGAATGGTTCATAAGCTCCTTTTCTTGGCGGCAAATCGTTCATAGCCTCACGAGCGGCCGCGCCATTCACGCCCGCACGCGTTGGCCAGGCACGACTACTTACCCGCGCGGCGCTCACGATCCTCGAGGGCGCGCTTGAGGGCGTCGATATCGGCCTCGGTGCGCTTGGACTTACGCCAAAGGGAGAAGACGAAGGCGAACAGGGCGAGCAGGATGCCCACATACGCAGCGAGCACGTAGGGGGCGGCGGGCAACACGGTCGAATAGACCTCGGAGAGAATCGGATCCATTTAATCCTCCTTGGACGGGATAGGCGGCATGTCGCCCGCGTGGGCGGCGGGGTCAGCGGCAGAGTCGGCAACGGGGTCGGCCGCAACCAGCGCGGCGGCCTGAGCCTGCAGGCGCTCGAGCGCCTCATCGGCCGCGGCGCGCTGAGCCGAGGCATCGAGCTCCTCGAGGCGCTCCTTCAGCTCCTCCACCTCATCCGCGGCGGTATTGACCCGCAGGGCATAGCGATACAGGGCGAACGCGATCATGCACATGCCGAACAAGCCGAGCAAGAACGGAATGAGCATCGCCGGCGGCAAGCCCGAATCGGTCCGGAACACCACGGGGTGCACGGAGCTCGGCACCAAGCGCGTGATGAAGAACGAAATGGGCGCATCGATGAAGGCGATGATGCAAAACACCGCGCCAAAGCGTGCGGAACGCTCGGGATCGTCGAGCGCGTTACGCAGGATGAAGTAGCCGATCACCAGCAACATGAGGATGAAATACGTGGTGAGGCGCGGCTCCCAGACCCACCAGACACCCCACTCGAAACGCGTCCACACGTCGCCCGAGATCATCGTGGCGATGATGAACACGAGCGTGACCTGCATTGCCGTGCGAGATGCGCGGTCGTGCGCACGGTCCTTCGTAGCAAGGAAGCGGGCGGCGAAAAAGGCGGCAACCGCCATCGCCGCGAACGACGCCACGGCCACGGGGACGTGCAGATAAAAGATTTTTTGGCTGAGCAGCAACTTGGTGGTGACCACCTGACCGGCGATAATCGCGGGCTCTGAGAGCCTCGCTCCCTGTACCAGCGGAGCCACCGTGAACGTCCACACCACGTCGATCGCAGTGAGCACGGCGCCTATCGCGAGCAATGCGGGCACCAGCCTGTCGGCGAGCTTCTCGCGCATCTTGTTCCTTTCCATGCAGATGGCAGGCATCGGACGCTTACGCCACGAACCTGCGATTTTTGTCACTACATACTAGCGCATGCCGCACGGGCGCAACCCCGATAGATGGAGGCGGAGGCAACGCACGACACACGGCGCACGACACGCAACGCACCGCACACGGCGCGAGGGTACGGTCTCGATGGAAACCGGCAGATCATGGAGCGCTAGGAATCGAGGGCGAATTCGTACAAGCCCCACGCGGCAGCGACCATCACCACGTCATACGCGGCGGCGAGCGCCAGGCTCCGCCAGAACGTGGCAAAGGTTCCCTCGACGCCCATCAGCGCAACACCGGTCGCGGAGACGCAAGCGTACAGCAGTGGAAATGCCACGGGGATGAACAAAATCGCGAGCAGCACGTCGCGGCCGCGCGTGTCAATCGCCATGGTGGACAGCAGCGTACCGACCCCCGCCACGCCGATCGTACCGACCAACAGTGGCAGCAGGATCATGGGAGTCGTGGGCGGCAGCTCGGCACCCGAAAGGAAGAACACGAAGAACAGCGGAACCGTGACCAACTCGACCATCAGAAGGAACAGCAAGTTGGACGTCGCCTTGGCAAGAAACACCACCGCGCGGTCGATCGGCGCGAGCAAAATGCCCTCGAGGCAACCCGACTCGGTCTCATGGCTGAAACTGCGATTCAAGCCCAGCAAGCTCGTGAACACGATGAGCGCCCACAGCAGGCCGCCCGCGAAAGACACGATCTGCAGCTTGTCTCCCACCTGAGCGAGCGCGGCGCCGTAAATGGTGAGCACGAGCAGCGAATAGACGATCATCGACGTGAGCATCTCGCGCGTGCGGAACTCCTGCCGAACGTCTTTGGCAAGTAGGGCCCTGTACTGCGCGAACGCAGAGGGGCGCAGATGTTCGACCCGATCGACGCCGGATTTCCCGCGATGCATCCCAGCCATTTACGCCACCCCCATTCCAACGGTAGCCAAATACAGGTCTCGGAAGGCCACACGATCTATCTTGGCCGTCTCGGCACACACCACCGCGCGTCCACGCGCCATGATGAGCGCGTGGGTACACAGGTCAAAGCCCTTTTCGAGGTCGTGGCTGACCATCACAAACGTGCGCCCATCGCGAACGCGGGCGATCAGGCGATCGAAGAGCTCCGCGGCATGCGGATCGAGGCCCGAATACGGCTCGTCGAGCAACACGAGCTCAGGGTCGTTGATGAGGGCGCGGGCAATAGAGAGGCGCTGCTGCATGCCGCGCGAGAAGGTACGAGCACAATCGTTCGCGCGATGGTCGAGCTCGACCAGGCGCAGCAGCTCGTCGATGCGAGCGCCCGCTTCCGGTCCCTCCAGCCCGTACAGACTCGCAAAGAACGCCAGGTTCTCACGCGCGGTCAGATCGCCGTAAAGCATGGTCTTGTGCGAGATGAGACCGATGCGGGAGCGCAAAACGTCGGGCTCTTCAAGGGCGTCGACACCGAGAATCCGCAGCTCACCGCCAGTCGGCCGCGCCAGAAGGGCAAGCTCGCGCAGAAGCGTGGTCTTTCCGGCGCCATTGGGGCCAAAGATGGAGAGGAACCCACCCTGTGGCAGCTCCAGGTCGAGGCCGTCGAGCGCACGACGGCCGCCGAACTGCTTGACGAGCCCTCTGGCCTCAATGGCGAGCGGCGCTGCGGATTCGGGGACAGGGCTACTCATGCAGCTCACCCTCGGCACAAGATGCGGCCGCACGCTCGCGCTCGTCGGCTGCCAAAAGCGGCGTGGCGCGGCGGGGTGCGAACGCGAGCACGATGCCCAGCGTGGAGATCGCGCCACCCGCCCACGTGAACAGGATGAGCGGGTTCACCTTGACGTTGAGCGACAGGCTGCCGTCCGGATTCAGACCCTGGAACGCCACGAACAGGTCTTCGAGCGGGAACGTGATGACGGCCGCATCGAGCGTGGTCTGACTCGTGGCGGCCGCGACCTTCATGGAGGGCGCCACGTGTCCGAGCGGCCGCCCGGTCTCGGCGTTCGTCACGTCGAGCTCAACGCGCATGATCTCGTTGTTTTGATCGTCGGAATAGCGTTCGCTGTCCGTGAATGTAAGCTCATAGGCACCCACACGCACCGACTCGCCGGCCTCGCCCGCCAGGTTCACCGTGGCCTCGCGCACATACATCATGGAACCCACCAGGCCCACCACCACGATGGCAACGCCCAGGTGACACAGGTAGCCGCCGGCCTGCGCGGGCGAGCGGCGGAACAGGTTGACCAGCGCGAGCGGCATGCCCTCGCCTTTGGCGCGCATGCGGCCGCGCACACCGCGGCCCAACAGATACAGCGAGCTCGTGAACAGCAGGGCGGCAGACGCGAAGGCGAGCACCGTCAAACCGAAGTAATAAACCGCGGGGCCCTGCTCGGCAAGCGCCTCGCCCGCCGCCCCGCCGGCCGCGATGATCTCGTGATACTCGGGGACCAGCACCAGTGCGAAGTACGCCATGAGCGCGACGAACACCGCCGCGCCGGCGATGGCGGGGACGCGCATGTGGCGGGCGAACTTGGCACGGTCGGTCTTGCGCCAGCCCAGCATGGGGCACACGGCCATGAGCAAAACCACGAACACAGCCACGGGACGGGCCACGGCATTGTACGCGCCAGCGGCAACCACCGCACCGCCCAGCGGCATCCAACTCGGCAGGGCGCTCGACACCGTGAGGTAGGCCACGAGCACGCCGGCCATGAGCATCACGATATTGGTCAGGTAGTACGACCCGCTCTTGGAGATCATGGACTCGATCTCACCGTCGTCCTCGCCGAACTCGGCATGGCGGTACGCGACGCCCAGCAAGAACGCCAGTCCGCTCACCACCATGATGGCGAGGAAGAAATAGGTGGACACCGGGTCCTCGGCAAACGCGTGCACGCTCTGCACCAGACCGGAGCGCGTGATAAAAGTGCCGAGCACCACGAAGATGAAGGTGATCGTGGCCGACAGCATGCTCCAGCGCTTGAAGATGCCGCGTTTGCGGTACATCGTGAAGCTATGGATCATGGCGACGCACGTGAGCCAGCTCATGAGGCTGGCGTTCTCCACGGCGTCCCACGCCCAGAAGCCTCCCCACCCGAGCACGACGTAAGCCCACACCGCTCCCAGGCCCATGCCAATGGACAGGAAGATGAATCCGAACACCGCCATGCGGTCGCACAGCTCAACCCAGCGCGCGGACAGGTCGCCGGTGATGAGCGCGGCCGTGGCATAGGCGAACGGGATGGTCATCGCGGCGTAGCCGATGAAGGTCGCCGGCGGGTGCAGGATCATTGCCCAATGCATGAGCAGCGGGTTCATGCCGCCGATCTTGGACACCAGGGTGCCGTCGGCGTTGAGGTACTCCGCGGCCGTGGCCATAAACGGATTGTTGGACGCCGAAAAGACGAGCGTGGCGGTGAACAACGCGACCACGATCTCGGTCACGCCGAGGGCCGCGCACGTGAGCTCTTCGCTCGCACGGCGGCGACGGTACGCCTGGGCCGCGGCGAATGCGGAGATGAGCCACGTCCACAGCAAAAGCGAGCCCTGGCGGCCAGCCCACACGGCACTCACACGGTAGAGCGGCTGCAGGGGGCTATCGGTCGCGGGATAGTTCGAGACCACGTAGGCCAGGGTGTAATCCTCGGTCAGCATGCCCATGAGCACAATGCCCACGCAGGCGGTCAGCAGCGCGAAGGAGGCGTACACGAACACGTATCCGGTGCGCGCCGGACGCGAGCTCGGACGCTTCGAACCCGCGATGAGCATCAACGCCGAAACGACGGAAAACACGAGCGCCAGGCTCTGCATGGTATTGCCAAGAGTTGAGGTCATGGGAAACCTTTCTGGTGCGAAGGGGCGCCCGCGCGCATCGCCGAAGATGCGAGGCGGGCGCCCAACCGACGCACCGGGGCCCCGGACGCGCATTCACATCCGGGGCCCCGGCAACGCCGTGAACTACTTTGAGATGGAGGAGTCGATGGCGGGCTGCTCCGTTGCGACGAAGATGCCATCGGAATCGAGGTGACCCGAGAGCACGACGGCGACGCCGTCGGAGACCTGCTCGTCGAGGCCCCCGTCGTACACCACCTTCAACGTGGCGCCCTGGGACTCGATGACAAAGCGGTAATCCGCGCTGGCGTCGTTGACCTCGCCCTGGATATAGCCGCACACCTTGGTGTCCTCGAACATCATGGTGTCGGCCTGGTCGATGAGGCCCTTGACGGTGAGGGAGCCCTCGGCGCTCTCGTACTTGGACGGGCACTTGGTGACCATCTCGGTGCACCTGAGCATGGGCGGGTTCTCGACCGTGCCGGTGCAGATGGCGACGACGCCCGAGCCAAAGGTCGCGGGCAGCGCGCCCTCGTAGACGACTCGGACCGACTCGCTCCCGTCACCCTCCTCGGGGGTGATGTCAAAACGGACCGCGGTGCCGTCCGTCTCGATCGAGCCGTCGACAACCGAGCCGGTGACCTGGACCTTCTTGCCGGCGTAATCGCCGGTGAGCAGGTCGCCCACCGTGAGCGACGAGGCCGCCCCGCCGGAGCCGGCGATGGCGACGATCACGAGCATGGCGATGGCGACGATACCGCCGGTCACCACCAGACGGCGCTTGGCCTTCTTGTTCATGAGACTCCTCGGAAACCGAAAACGTTTGTGCGCCGCGGAGCGCACGTGCAAGCGATAAGTATACAATGTGCGCTGTCGCTCAGGACACCCTGTCGACCCTATTTCCGCAGCGTCCGCATGACATTCAACGGGAGACGACCATGCTTTTGGCCATCGATATGGGCAACACCCAAACCGCACTCGGCCTCTTTGACGGCGACGAGCTTGTACACGCATGGCGCATGCCCACGGACCGCACGCTCACCAAAGACGAACTGCACGTCCGCCTGCTCGGCTATTTCCACAAAGACGGCCTGGACCTGGGCTGCGTCCACGCCATCGCGTTTGCCGGCGTGGTGCCGCAGCTCATGCGCGAATGGGAGGGCGTGGCCCGAGACATGGGCGCGCGCCTGATGGTCGTGGGCCGTGAGACCGCGGCCGTTACAAGCATCGACGCGCCCAACCCGGCGGAGGTGGGAGCCGACCGCATCGCCAACGCCACGGCGGCGGCCGCGCTGTACGGCGCACCGAGCATCGTGGTCGATTTTGGCACCGCCACCAACATCGACGTGGTCGACGAGCGCGGCGCCTACATCGGAGGGTGCATCGCGCCGGGAATCCGCATCTCGCTCGACGCTCTAACCGCGCGCGCCGCCCGATTGGCAAGCGTCCCGCTCGAAGCGCCCAAGGCCACGATCGGCCACACCACCGTGGAGGCCGTGCAAAGCGGCACCGTGGTGGGCGCCGCCGCGATGGCCGAGGGCCTAATCGCGCGCATCAAGCGCGAACTCGATTGCGAAGATGCGACCGTCATCGCCACCGGCGGCCTTGCGCGCGTGGTGGCCGAGGCCACCGACGCGTTCGACCACGTCGACCCCCAACTCACCATCAAGGGCATCTGCGAGATCTACCGCCGCCTGGCGTAAAGGGTCGAACGCTACAGCGTGCCGAGCTCGGCGACGACGTGGCCCACGCGGTCCTCGGGCTCCTTGACGTCGATACCCTCGTAGCGGAAGAAGCGCGCCGGGTTGTGCATGAGGTCCTCGAGCGGCACCAGCACAAAGTCGCGCTCTCCCAGACCGGGATGCGGCAGGCGCAGCTTGTTGCCGCCGTGAATCTCGTTGTCCATCCACAAAAGGTCGCAATCGATGGGGCGCGGGCCGTTTGCCTTGGCCTTGCCGGAGCGGTCGCGGCCCAGCTGCAGCTCCACCTTGCCCAGCTCATCCAGCAGGATGAGCGGCGCCAGCTCGGTCTTGATCTCGATCACCGCATTGGCAAAGGCATCCTGATCCGTTTCGTAGGCGGGCTCGCTCTCGTAAATGCGCGAGCAGCTCGACACACACGTCATGGGGATCTGGGCAATGAGGTCGCGCGCGGTGCGGATGTTCTCCAAACGGTCGCCCTCGTTGGAGCCGAGCGCCACGTAGGCGCGGCGCGGCTGCGGGCGGGCGATCGCCCAAAAACCATTCAGGAACTGGGCGAACCCGGCAACGTTGTGCACGCGCACGATGTTTGCGCCCTGCTCGATGGCGCCCAGGCACACGCCGAACGTGGCGATGTCGCGCTCCCTGGCGTTTGCCACGCCCGAGATGGCGCCCACCAGGCGCTTGCGCGATACGGCACACAGCGTGGGATAGCCCAGCGAGGCGATCTTGCCCAGCTCGCGTTGGATAACGATGTCCTCGTTGGCCTCCTTGCCAAAACCCGAGCCCGGATCCAGGCAGATGCGCTCGCGGGCCACGCCTGCGTGTATGAGTGCGCGGGCCTGGTCGGACAGGAAGCCCATGACGCGACGCATGATCGGGGCCGAATCGGGCAGGGTGAAGCGGCGGAGCTGCGCGGAGCGGCTGCCGTTGTATGCGGTGGCCCCGGAGCGCGCCATCACGGACGCAAGATCGTCGCTGGAAGGTGCGTCTTCGACCGATGCGCTCACGGCATCCGCGTCGGTCGCATCGAACGCCACGGCGGCAGATGCGCCGGGGGCCGGCGCGGCCTGCTCGGCATCGGCTGCGGGAGCCGGCGCGTCGAACGGCAGCTGCGGCTGCAGGGGCTGCACCATGCCGGAGATGAGCTTTGCCTTGGCGGCGCGCTTGGACTTGCCGGTGGCGCCCAGCGCGCGAGCGGCCTCCTCGGCCTCGCGAGCCTTCTGCGCCATGAATGCGGCGGCGGAGGTGTCGAGCTGGACCTCGGTGTGCGTGCGGGGACGCTCGACGTCGGCAACCTCGCCGGCATGCATGACCACCAGGCCGCAGTCGCTCTCCTTGACGAAATCGACCATGCGCGGGTCGGTGAAGCCCGTCACGTCGTTGACGATGGAGGCTCCCACGCGGACGGCCGCCTTGGCGACTTCCACATGGCGGGTATCGATAGACACAACGGCGCCGGCTTTGGCGAGCGCTTGCACGACCGGCAGCACGCGGCGCGCCTCGGTGTCGGGATCGACCGGGGTGAAACTGGGACGGGTCGACTCGCCGCCGACGTCGATGATATCGGCGCCATCGTCGAGCATCTTGAGGCCGTGCGCGATTGCGGCGTCGGTATCGAGGTGCTCGCCACCGTCGCTGAAGGAATCGGGCGTGACGTTGAGGACGCCCATGATGCGCGGGCGGTCGAACTTCAGCTCGTATTTTCCGCAGCGCCAAACTTTGGAATCGCGTGCCATGAGGATCCTTTCGAAACAGACAAACTCGTTCTATTGTATCCAGCCCACTCGTTTTACGTTGCGCGAATGTCGTGGCACGCGGGGATAGAGAGGCCGAGAACGCCCTAAACCTCGAATGCCCGCGCGATATCGCAGCAGATGAGCAGGGCGGCGCGCTCATCCTGGAGCGTCGGCAACCAGGCGAGGCTTTCGCCGAACCGCAATCGCAGCGCCACCGCCATCTAGTATAGTTAGCCATGCGATACCCTACTGGGCCCATTTCGTCGGCGCACGCAGCGCCGAACGGGCCCTTCGACATATCCGGCGCTGTGCGCCGCCGAAGGAGACCATCATGACCGACACCGCTTCCCGCACGCTCAAGCTCGCCTCGTGGAACGTCAACGGCCTGCGCGCCGTGCTCAAAAAGGACCCGAGCTTCACCGACATCGTGGCCGAACTCGACGCCGACATCCTCGGCCTGCAGGAGACCAAACTGCAGGAGGGTCAGGTCGAGCTCGACCTTCCCGGTTATCACCAGGTGTGGAGCTACGCTGAGCGCAAGGGTTACTCCGGCACGGCCGTGTTCTGCCGCGAGGAGCCCCTTTCCGTACGTCACGCAGACGCCGTGCTCGCAGCCGGGCGCGCCGCAGGCCTCTCCGACGACGAACTCGAACTGGTCGCCGTCGCCGCCACCGAGGGTCGCGTGTGCGCCCTGGAGTTCGAGCGCTTTTGGTTCGTGGACGTGTACACCCCCAACGCGCAGGGCGAGCTCGCCCGTCTGAGCACGCGCATGGCTTGGGACGACGTCTACCGCACCTTCCTGCGCTCGCTCGAGGACGAAACGGGCAAGCCGGTTGTGACCTGCGGCGATTTTAACGTCGCGCACAACGAGATCGACCTCAAGAACCCTAAGTCCAACCGCGGCAACGCCGGCTTTTCCGACGAGGAGCGCGCGAAGTTCGGCGAGTTGCTGGATGCGGGGTACACCGACACGTTCCGCGCCGCCAACCCCGACCTGGAGGGCGCCTACAGCTGGTGGAGCTACCGCTTCAACGCGCGCAAGAACAACGCGGGCTGGCGCATCGACTACTTCCTGGTAAGCGACGCAATCGCCGACCGCGTGCGCGCCTGCGGCATCCGCAACGACATCTTTGGCTCCGACCACTGCCCCGTCACGCTGGAGATCGAACTGTAGGGCCGCCGCGCAGACGCTACAGCCCGTACTTGCGCACGACTCGACCGATGCGGCGCGTCCACGGGCCGTACAAAACCGCGAGGAACAGGGCAGTCGCCACGCCGTGCATCGCGTCGAAGGGCAGGGATGCGGCCACGTAGGCCAGCGCACCGGCCCATGTGAGCGGACGCACGAATCCCAGCACGCCATATGCATTGATGATCACGCCGTATAGGGCGCCGGATGCCAGCCCCATGAGCACGAGCGCCCATACGCGCGGGCGGCCAGCCGTGCGGTTATCGAACACGCCGGACCGAGCCAGCATGCCGCCCACGTATCCCACCACGCCCCAGGCATACATCTGCCATGGGCTCCACAGCCCCTGGCCGAAAAAGAAATTACTGGTAAGCGCCGCGAGCGCACCGACCATGAAGCCGTTGCGCGGGCCCAACGTCGCGCCGGCGATGATGGCGATCGCGGAAAGCGGCTTGAAGTCCGGAATAGGCGCGAACAGGATGCGCCCCGCCGCCGCCAGCGCGGCGAGCACCAGCGTGGGCATGATCTGGCGCAGCGCAGGCTGGCTCCGCTCGTACCCCAGGAAGAACAGAACGAGCACCAGCGTCACGACGACCATCATGAGCAGTGCGGCGTTTGCCGCCCCCGTCAGCAATGCCGCGCCCATGACCAGGGGAACTGCAGCCAGCAGCGCAATTTCGAGAACGTGTCCGCACGTGCCGCTCAAACGCATCTCATCCCCCACCATCATGGCCGGTAGAACAGGTTGTTGCGGAAGAACTCGCCCACGGGCTCGGTGCAGGCAAGCTCGCCGTCGAACATAAGCGACACGCGGTCGGCGACGCGACGCACGAATGCCAGGTCGTGCGTGGATACGATGACCGTAACACCGTCGCGGCGAGCAGCCTCGATCATGCCGGCCACATGCTCGCGGGCGGCGCGGTCGAGACCCCTGGTCGGTTCGTCGAGCAACAGAAGCCGTGGATGAACGAGCAGCAGCTTGCCCAAGGCGAGCATCTGGCGTTGACCGCCGGACAGGTCGTACGGATGCAGGCCGGCGCGGTCGGCAAGACCGAGCTCTCCCATCATGGCCTGAACCTCATCTGCGCCATATCCGCCGATATGCGCCCATTCCATGAGCTCCTCATCCACGCGCTCCTCGGCAAAAAGGGCCTTGGGGTCCTGGGGGAGCATCGCCTTGGCCGAAATCGCGGAACGCACCTCGCCCCGCTGCGCACGGCGCGTGCCCGCGATAAGGGCGAGCAGCGTCGATTTGCCACAGCCGTTACCGCCAACCAGGGCATGCACCTCGCCCTGACGCACTTCAAGATCCAAACCGCGCAGTACCCAGTCGTCATCGCGGCCGTACCGGAACCACGCACCGCGCGCCGACACGGCGGCCGGGGCATTCGCATCGCAGAGAGCGCCGCGCTCCGCCAACGCGGCCTCGCACTTGAAGCGCCCCAGGTCCTCAACCGGCCTCACGGCGCCGTCCACCAGCTCGAACGCACAGGTCGCGTAATCAGCCATCAGCTCGGGCTCGTGCGTCGCAACAACCACGGTGCATCCCAGCTCCCGGTTCACGCGGAATAAGGCATGCAGGAAATTGCGCGCCGCGATGGGGTCGAGCTGCGCCGTCGGCTCGTCGAGCAGCAGCACGCGCGGTTGCATGACGAGCGTCGAGGCAAGCGCCAGCAGCTGCTTGCGGCCGCCCGAAAGCGCATCCGTATCGCTGTGGAACCACGGCCCCATGCCAAAGAAGTAGCTCGCCTCGGCAACACGACGGCGCATCTCGCCCTGGGGCGTACCGAGGTTTTCCAAGCCGAATGCCATCTCGTGCCACACGCTGTCGCACACGATCTGGTTATCGGGGTCTTGGAACACATAGCCGACCTCACATGCCTCGGCCCCATCCAAGTCATCCACGGGTCTGCCGAACACGCGCACCTGGCCGGCGCGGTCCCCCGCAGGGGCGATTTGCGGCTTGGCCAGCGAGAGCAACGTCGACTTGCCCGAACCGGTGCCTCCCACCAGCAGCACGAACGCACCGGCGGGAACGGCCATGGACACGCCGCTCAGCACGTCACCATGAGAGCCCGGATAGCGAAACGTCACGTCATCGTACGCGAGCGCGATACCCTCATCGCTCATGCGAATACGCTCCTCTCGTACACGTGCAGCGCCGCGGGAACGAACATCCAAGCGGCGTAGGGAATGTAGCTCAGCCAAGGACCCAAGGGCGAGAGCTGTGGATAAAACGCAAAGGACGAGGACCGCCACGCCACCGCGATGCAGAGGGCGCCGAAAGCCGCGACGAGCGCCAGGCCGAACATGTCGCGCGAAGTGAAGCGATAGCGAACGTACGTGGTTCGGTGCTCCGCGGCGCCCCAGCCGCGCGCACGCATGGCGTCGGCAGTTTCCAGGGAGTCTTCCATGGCCCAGCCCATAAGCACCGAGCTCTGCCGCATGCGACGGCGCACAAGGCCGTGACGTTCGCCGGCACGCCGGCGACCATTTTCATCGGCGCAGCTCAGAGCCACATCCTGCACATCGGCGACCACATGCCCCTGTCGCACGAAGCGCGGGATGAGGCGCATCGTCATCGAGATCATGAGCGATATGACCGGCGCCGCGTTGCCGAACAGGGAGAGCACCTTGTCCTGCGGCAAGATATCGCGTGCGGCCTGGAACCATAGGACGCTCGCCATGAACATCACCGCCATGACAACGCCGTACAGCAGGCTCTCGGCGTACACCGGCATGCCGAACGGCGAGAACAGCAACGTGCTCCCCCGCTGCGCGAACAGAGGGTTCACGCAGGCCAGCAACACGATGAGCGGAAGCTGCCAACGCAAGGCGAGCAGCGCGGGACGAACACCGCGGGCAACGGCGCCGTACGCGAGCGCCCCCGCGAGGGACAGCGACACCAGCACCGGATGCGGGGCGAACATGGTCAGGCCGAGCGTGCACGCGAGAAACGCCGCCGGCACCGCGGGGTGTATGGTTCCAAATGCCGTATGCCTGGGCGCCTGCGCCATCCGCTCCCCCTCTCTTCTGCAAATCGCCCCTTTAAGAAACAGCCGGGCCCGCGAGGGACCCGGCCGAACGAGCGGTGGACAAACCACCGCTCACATTGAACACGTTCGCTACATCGCGAAGTCGCCGCCCACGAGCGTGCTCACGGACTGCTCGTAGTACACGGCGGAGATGGTCTCGGCGAACTCACCGGCCACGGAGATGGTCTTGATCTTGCCACCCTCCTCGACGGGGATGGCGTCGGTGACCACGCACTCGACGATCGGAGCGTCGTTCAGGCGCTGGACGGCCTCGCCGGAGAAGATGCCGTGGGTGGCGCACACGTAGATGTCGCCGGCGCCGAGGGCCTTGAGCTCGCGCACGTTGGCGCACAGGGTGCCCGCGGTGTCGATCATGTCATCGTTGATGATGCAGGTCTTGCCCTTGATGTCACCGATGATGCCCATGACCTCGGCGGCGTTGTGGCGCGGACGGCCCTTGTGGGCGATGGCCAGCGAGCAGCCGAGCATGTCGGACAGCTTCTTGGCAGCCTTGGCGCGGCCCACGTCGGGGGAGACGACGACGAGGTTGTCGGTGTCGAAGCCCATGGCGTCGTAGTAGTCGGCGAAGAGCGGCAGAGCGGAGAGGTGGTTCACCGGGATGTCGAAGAAGCCCTGGATCTGGCCCTGGTGCAGGTCGAGCGTGATGATACGGTCGACGCCGGCGCACTCGAGCAGGTTGGCGACGAGGCGGGCGGTGATGGGCTCACGCGGGCCGGCCTTGCGGTCCTGACGGGCGTAGCCGTAGTGGGTGATGACGGCGGTGATGGAGCGGGCGGAAGCGCGCTTGGCGGCATCCGTGGCGATGAGGAGCTCCATGAGCATGTCATTGACGTTCTCGCCGGCAACGGACTGGATCAGGAAGACGTCGGCGCCGCGGACGGTCTCGTCATAGCGAGCGTAGATCTCGCCGTTGGCGAACTGCTTGAGCGTAAGGCCGGAGAGCTCCACGCCGAGCTGGTTGGCGATCTTCTGGGCGAGCGGACGGTTGGAGGAACCGGAGTACACTCGCAGGATCTTGCTCATATCCACGGTCTTTTTGGGATCGGTTGTCGGCATGACTTCTCCTTTATACGCCACAACTTCCTTACACGTTCTATATATTAGCCACTTTGCCAGCCAATTGACCACCGATAATGTGTAATTGGGGACGGGTGCAAATTACACATCTTTGGGTCTCGTCATGAAAAAGCCGGCCGCCCGAAATCGGACGACCGGCAGGCCCATCAGCAGGATGTGCAATTCGCACCCGTCCCCAATTACACATCCGAAAGGGTTACAGGCGGGCGCGACGCAGCTCGGTGTAGCCCTCGACAATGCGCTGGTCGGAACGCTCCACGGCCAGGGCGCCGTCCGGCACGTCGCGGGTGATGCAGCTGCTCGCTCCGGTCACCACGTCCGCGCCGATGTTCACGGGAGCGACCATCATGGTGTCGGAGCCGATGAACGTGCGGTCGCCGATGGTGGTGGCGTGCTTGTTCTTGCCATCGTAGTTGCAGGTGATGGAGCCGGCGCCAACGTTCACGCCCGCACCCATCGTGGTGTCGCCGATATAGGAGAGATGCGGGACCTTGGAGCCCTCGCCGATCGTGGACTTCTTGATCTCGACATGCGTACCCACGTGCGCGCCGTCCAAAAGGTGCGTACCCGGGCGCAGGTAGGCGCGCGGACCGCAGGTCACGCCGTTCTCAATCACGACGTCGATGGCGACCGTCTCGTCGAGCGAGCAATCGTTGCCCGCCACGACGTTCGTGAGGCGGCTGTTCGGGCCGAGCTGGCAGCCCTCGCCGATGCGGCAGGCGCCGATGAGGTGAGTCTGCGGCCACACGATGGTGTCGCGACCAATCTGCGCATCGGGGCCGATCCAGGCCTGGGCGGGATCGATAAAGGTGACGCCCTCGGTCATGAAGCGCTCGTTGATGCGGTCGCGGGCGATGGCGGTGAGCTCGGCGAGCTGCACACGGCTATTCACACCCAGGCCGTCGCGGTAATCCTCGCAGTGGGAGATGGTCACGGCATGGCCGTGGCGTTTAAGGATCTCAACCATGTCGGGCAGGTAATACTCGGCCTGCGCGTTGTCGTTGCCGACCTCGCCGATGTGGGCGGCAAGGAGCGCTCCGTCGAAGGCGTAGCAGCCGGCGTTGCACTCGAGGAGCTCGGCGTCCTGCTCGGGCGTGCAGTCCTTCTGCTCGATGATGCGGTTGACGGTCCCGTCCTCGGCCAGCTCGATGCGGCCGTAGCCAAAGGGCACGGGCGGGGTGAAGGTGAGCACGGCACCGGCGTTCGAACCGTCAGCGACGGTGTTGGCGAAGGCGGCGATGGTATCGGCCTGGATGAGCGGAAGGTCGCCGTTTAAGACCACCACGGGACCGGCGTCGATGCCTGTCGCATCCAGCGCGGTGCGGACGGCATGCGCGGTGCCCAAGCGCTCGACCTGCTCGACGCACTCGATGGCGTCGGCGGCAGGCGTGCCCTCGTAGGCAGCGGAGATCAGCGCGCGCACCTCGTCGGAGTGGCTGCCCACCACCACGACCACGCGAGTGCATCCAGCGGCCAGTGCCGCATCGATGACCCAGCAGGCCATGGGCTTGCCGAGAATCTGGTGGGACACCTTGGCATGATTCGACTTCATGCGCGTGCCCTCGCCTGCGGCCATTACAATCGCGGTGACATCCATGGGGACTCCTTGATGTTCGGTATCAAATCGGACGTCGGACGACGACGCCCATGAATTGATAGTACCGCACAGCAAGAAGGCAGACCGCCCCCAAGTCGACACCCCCGCCGCCCTCCACATCCCGCGCGCCCCGATTTGACAGCTCATCCACCCACCGCCACCATACTCGGCAGGTACATAACGAACGCAAGGAGCCCCATGGCCGCAGCACAGCCCAAGCCCATCCGCATGGTCGCCGGACTCGGCAACCCCGGCGAGGAATACGCCGCAACCCGTCACAACGCCGGCTTTTGCGCGATCGACGTCCTGGCCGAGAAGGCGGGCGTCAGCTATTGGAAGAACCAGGCGGGCGCCGAGGTCGCCGTCATCAACGTCAACGACGCTGAGGCCGAAGGCGGTAAGCGCGAGGTCGTCCTGGTCAAACCCCAGTCTTACATGAACACGAGCGGCGGCCCCATCTCCAAGCTCTGCGCGCAGTACAAGGTCAAGCCCGAGGAGCTGCTCGTCATCCACGACGAGCTCGATATCCCCGCGGGCGACGTCCGCGTGAAGGTCGGCGGCGGCCACGCCGGCCACAACGGTCTGCGCTCCATCATCGACAAGCTCGGCAGCCGCGACTTCTCCCGCATCCGCGCCGGCATCGGCAACCCCCCGGGTCGCATGCCCGTGGCCGACTTCGTCTTGAAGCAGCTGCGCTCCCGCGAGGCCGAGGACTTCGAGGTCATGACGCACCAGGCCGCCGAAGCTGCGGCGCTCGCCGTGACCCGCGGCGTCGTATTCGCGCGCGACCATGTCAACGGCGGCGCGAACGCCAACGGCAAACACTGACAACCCGGAGCAAAACCGCATCGCACCCAAAAGCGCCGGCCTCAATTTAGGGACTGTCCCTAAATTGAGGCCGGCGCCCTCCTTTTCACCGCCCCCTCGCCCACCGAAAAACGTTTTACCGCTTGCCCGAAAGACGCGCGGGCAAGGCTTACACGCAAGGTCGCGGGGTATACTTGACAGCGCATGCGCATATTCGCCTTATGCGCATGCACAAGAGGTTGCAATCGGGGCATTTTGCTTGCGTGACCTGCGCATACGATGCTCCGGCCAATCAGAGAGGGGTTCTATGTTTGAAATCCTGAAGAAGACGCAGTTCTCGGAGAAGGTCTTCGAGTTCCGCGTCCACGCCCCGAGGATGGCCAAGAAGGCTCACGCCGGCCAGTTCCTCATGGTGCGCATCGACGAGACGGGCGAGCGCGTGCCGTTCACCTTCGCCAACTGGAATGCGGAGGAGGGCTGGATCGAGTTCATCTTCATGGTGGTGGGCAAGACCACGCAGTGCCTCTCCGAGCTCAACGAGGGCGACTTCATCCGCGACATCACCGGCCCGCTGGGCCAGCCCACCGAGGTCGAGGGCGACTCCGTGGCCGTCATCGGCGGCGGCGTGGGTCTCGCCATCGCCTACCCCGTGGCGCGTATGCTCTGCGAGCAGGGCAAGAACGTCTACGTGATCATGGGCGCCCGCACCAAGGACCTCCTCATCCTGCACGAGCAGTTCGACGCGCTGCCGCTCGCCGGCCTGTTCGTCACCACCGACGACGGCTCCATGGGCGAGAAGGGCGTCGTGACCCTGCCGCTCGCGCGCCTGTGCGAGACCGACTCCATCGACCACGCCTTCTGCGTTGGCCCCGTGCCGATGATGAAGTTCTCCTCCCTCACCTGCCACGAGCACAACATCCCGATCATCGCCAGCCTCAACCCCATCATGGTCGACGGCACCGGCATGTGCGGTTGCTGCCGCGTCGAGGTGGGCGGCGAGACCAAGTTTGCCTGCGTCGACGGCCCCGATTTCGACGCCAGCGCCGTCGACTGGGACGACCTGGCCGCGCGCCAGGCCAGCTACCGCGGCGAAGAGGCCGTTTCCACCAAGCGTCATGAGGAGGCCTGCGCATGCCAGAAGTAAAGAAGTATCGCCCGAACATCGGCGCTCCCCGCACCACTCCGAACGAGGAGCCGGCCGCTGAGCGCGCGTGCGATTTCCGCCCGGTCGACACGGGCTTCACCAAGGAAGACGCCATCGCCGAGGCCAACCGCTGCCTCGACTGCAAGAAGCCCCTGTGCATGCAGGGCTGCCCCGTCGGCGTGAACATCCCCGGCTTCATCTCCAAGATCCGCGATGAGGACTGGGCCGGCGCGCTCGAGACCATCAAGGGCGATAACCTCCTGCCCTCCGTCTGCGGCCGCGTGTGCCCGCAGGAGAACCAGTGCGAGGGCAAGTGCATCCTCGGCCGCAAGGGCGAGGCCGTGGCCATCGGCCAACTCGAGCGCATGGTGGGCGACATGGCCGAGGAGGTCGGCCGCGCTCCGGTGTGCAAGCCCAAGAACGGCAAGAAGGTCGCCATCGTGGGCTCCGGCCCCTCCGGCATCGCCTGCGCCGGCGAGCTCGCCCGCGAGGGCTTCGACGTCACCGTGTTCGAGGCCTTCTTCACCGGCGGCGGCGTGCTGACCTACGGCATCCCCGAGTTCCGCCTGCCCAAGAAGATCGTCAAGCGCGAGATCGAGGGCCTGGAGCAGCTCGGCGTGCACTTCGAGTACAACTCCGTCGCCGGCCGCCTGTTCGACGCCGACGAGCTCTTCAACGAGGAGGGCTTTGACGCCCTGTACCTCGCTGTGGGCGCCGGTCTCCCCCGCTTCCTCAAGGTTCCGGGCGAGAACCTGCCCGGCGTGTACTGCGCCAACGAGTACCTCACCCGCACCAACCTCATGCACGCGTACGACTTCCCCGTCTACGACACCCCGATCCGCCAGGGCAAGAACGTCGTGGTGTTCGGTGGCGGCAACGTTGCCATGGACGCCGCCCGCACCGCCCTGCGTCTGGGCGCCGACAGCGTGATGCTGGCTTACCGCCGCACCGAGGCTGAGATGCCCGCGCGCCTGGCCGAGGTCCATCACGCCAAGGAAGAGGGCGTTCACATCCTCGAGCTCGTCAACCCGCTCGAGTTCATCAAGGGCGAGGACGGCTTTGTGTCCGCCGTCAAGCTGGAGCGCATGGAGCTCGGTGAGCCCGACGCCTCGGGTCGTCGCCGCCCCGTCCCGGTTCAGGACTCCGCCTTCGAGATCCCCTGCGACGTGGCCATCACCGCCATCGGCACCATGGCCAACCCCTTCGCCAAGCTCTGCGCCGACGTCGAGCTCAACCGCTGGGGCCTCATCGAGGCCGATGAGGACGGCCGCACCTCCAACCCGAAGGTGTGGGCCGGCGGTGACATCGTGACCGGCGCCGCCACCGTCATCCTCGCCATGGGCGCCGGCAAGAAGGCCGCCGCTTCCATGAAGAAGGCGCTGCTGGGCGAGTAAACCGCCGCGGAGGCCGGCAAGCGCTCCGCGCACGCCCCGCGCCGCGCGCGCCCGCGCACCAAACGCGAAACTCAAGGCCCGTCGACCCATATGGTCGGCGGGCCCTTTGCTTTGACGGGCACGCCTCGATTTGAAACACCTCCACCTCAATTTAGGGACTGTCCCTGAATTGAGGTATGGCGGTGCGGGAGTACGTTCGGCCAAAACGGGTACTATGAAAAAATATTCGGTTTGTGCCATTTTGCGAGCAAGGAGCATCTGTGAGCGACCCAACAAGCCGCACAGCCACCACGAACCCCGACTACGACCTTCCGGGCAACGATCTCGATCCCAAGAACGCCACCGCCGACCAGCGCAAAGCCATCCCGCTCATCGTGCGCGTGTATGGCGCCCTGTGCGCGCTCGACGGCGTCGTGGCGTTGCCGCTTATGGGAGCCTACTTTGGCATCATGGTCTATCGACTGGTGCTCGGCCAGGAATCCGTCCTCATCGGTTCTAACCTCACCCTTACCGTCACCATGACGGCGATCGGCTCCGTCCTGGCGTTCGTCGCCTCGGTTGCACTCATCATCTTCGGCTGGACGCTCATGAAGAGCTACCGCCGCGACGCGGGCCGCTGGGCATACGCCCTTATCGTGATGACGGTCGCACAGATCCTGATCGACGTCATGCTCCAGGGCATCGGCGTGCACCTCATCCGCCCCATGATCCAGCTGGGCATCCTCACGGCACTCTCTGCCACGATCGATCCCACGCTGCGCCAGGAGCGCGAACTGCAGCGTCGCCTGCGCGATCTCGAGGACCGCGAGGCGGCCGCCGAGGGCATGCTGGGCCGAGACCTCACGGGCGAGGGCTATATCAAGCTCAACTTCTTCAACCTGTTCTGGGTCTTCATGGTCTGCTGCGTACTCGGCCTGATCATCGAGATCATCTTCCATATGGTGTGGGTCGATCCGGGCGTGTACCAGGATCGAGCCGGCCTTCTGTTCGGCCCGTTCAGCCCCATCTACGGCTTTGGCGCCGTGCTGCTCACCGTTGCCCTCAACCGATTCTATAAGCGCGGTTTTGTATTGATCTTCCTGGTCAGCGCCCTGATTGGCGGCGTGTTCGAGGCTGCTGTGGGTTGGTGGATGCAGACCTCGTTCGGCGCGATCGCCTGGGCGTACTCCTACGAACTGCTGCCCGGCATCCCCGACCCCATGGCGATTCTGTTCGCCGGGCGCACGTCCACCCCGTTCATGCTCATGTGGGGCACCCTCGGTCTGTTCTGGATCAAGGTCTGCCTGCCGCGCCTGCTCAAGCTCATCAACCTGATTCCGTGGAAGATGCGCTACTCGCTGACCACCGTGGTCGCCGCCCTCATGCTGGTGAACGGAGTCATGACGCTCCAGGCGCTCGACTGCTGGTTCTGCCGTGTGAGCGGCATTCAGCCCAGCTCCCCGGTCGAGGAGTTCTACGCCGAGCACTTCGATAACGACTACATGGCAAACCGCTTCCAGACCATGACGATCCACCCGGATACATCAAGTCGCGTGGATTCACCCAAGCCGGCGGCGTAGCGGGCAGCAGGGCAGACACGAGCTTCAAACTCGCGCCGGGCGCCGATCTGCCAGATACGGGCGCCTCTCTCAGACGGGATTTTGGTCGCAAAATGCCAAGCTGCAACAGCGAGGCATTTTGCGACCATTTTTTCGAACTTTTCCCATATGAACCGGTCGAGAAATGCCTCTCTACGATAGCGTGGCACTTCTCGACCATTTTTCCGGTCGTCCCATGGTCGTCCTATATGAGAAATGGTCGAGATTTGCTACGCTCCGGCACCATGGCACTTCGCGACCATTTTTCTAATCGCAGCGCATAAAAAATGGTCGAGATTTGCCACGCTGTTGCAGAGTGGCAAATCTCGACCGGAAACCAGACCGCAAACCATCACGGCCCGCTACTCGGAGAGCTCGCGCTCCACGACGCAGGTGTTCTTGATGGTCGCAACCAGGTGCTGCAGACCGTCGATCACGCGCGGGCGAATGTCGCCGCCGATGAGCACGAGCATGATGTCGTCGCCCACGGAGAGCTCGCCGGAGTTCAGCCACACGCGCACGTAGCCAATGCCCGGCAAAGCGCGCGCCTCTTCCACGGCGGCGGCCACCTTGGCCTCGTCGTAGCTGAACACCATGCCGGTGACCTTGTCGCCGGGCTGGACGCCATCGGTCTCGATGCCGCGCGCCTCGGCCTTGGGCGTCTCGCGCACGGTTCCGTTATGGACCAGATACATTCCGCATGCGCGGAAGCTCGGGTCGGCCTTGGCCTCACGCAGCCAAGCGTCGATGGAAGGCATATCTGCCATGGTCGATCCTTTCTTTCCGGCAATGCCCAACCGCGAACAGGCGCGTATGGGACATCGCCTTGACTACAAATAGCGCACCGGCCAGCGGGGAAGCATCCCCGGCAAGCCGGCGCGAACATGTCTCAATTTGTACCTGTCCCCAATTGGGGCCAACATGTGTCCCAATTCGCACCTGGCCCCAATTGAGACCCTGACCCCAATTGAGGCCCCCTCAATTGAGGCTTACTGGGCTGGAATGGTGTCGACCACGCGGCACACCATGCCGGCGCGGGTGGTGCGGGGAATGATCTGGCCGGCACACGTCACGAGGGTGAGGACCTTGTCGGCCTTCTCCACCTCGGCGGCGGCATCCTTCGCGCTTGCCTTCGCCTGGGCGAGGGAAGCCTGCAGGTACTGCGTAAAGGCCTTCTCGCTATCGAAATTGGTACGGCGGGCGTCCACGTAATCGTCCTGCACCTGCATGGTGAACATCGGCTTGAGGACGTAGGTCATCTCGGGCGTGATGTAGTAGACCTTCTTGAACGTGTCGAAGACCTTCTGGTCCATGCTCGCATCGATGGGCTCGAACATGGCGCCGTCGTTCATGTGATGACCGTACAGGGTGGTCTGCTGGTCGACCATACCCGGGGCGGTGCCGTCCATGTCCATGAAGATGGTGCCGTTCTCGCTGTATTCGCCATTGGGCAGATGACGCAGGTAGGTGTTGTTCGTCTCGCCCTGCGCGACCACGTAATTGATGCGCGTTCCGGGGACGTAGATCCAACCCACGATATCGTCGCTCTCTTTTTTGAGCGCGTCGAAATCGATCTGGGGGATGCCGTCCTCGCCCGAGGAATCCTTCACGGCCATCTCGGCGATGCCGTTGTAGTAATCATTGGCCTTCTTGTAGCCGATCTGCGCCTTGACGAACAGGCCGCCCGCCACGAGAAGCAACGCCACGCCCACCGCAATCAGGATGTTGGAGAGTACGTTGCCGCGGCGCTTGCCGGAACGTCCGGACTTACCGCCCCGAGGCGCGCGATACGCGGACGAAGCGGAAGCGTCCGCCTGCGCTCCGTGCACAGGTCGCGCGTACGGCGACGGGGGAACGGGCCGCGAGCTCACCGGTCGCGGCGCCTGAACCCCACCGGGGCCGGGCGCGGGCTGGCCTTTAGGTTTGAAGTGCTTTCCCCCTTCGCTCGCCATACGCCTCTACGCCTCCGCCATCTCACGCTTGAGCTGAGCGATGGCCTCGCGATACTCGGGCATGGTGGCGCCGAGGATCTGCGTGGCGAAAATGGCCGCGTTCTTGGCGCCATTGATGGCAACGCAGGCCACGGGCACGCCGGAGGGCATCTGCACCATGGAGAGCAGGGAGTCCAGGCCACCCAGGTCGCTCGTCTTCATGGGCACGCCGATGACCGGCAGCGGGGTGAAGGCGGCAACGACGCCACCGAGATGCGCGGCCTTGCCGGCAGCCGCCACGATCACCTTGATGCCGCGGTCGGCAGCGGTCTCCGCCCACTCGTGCACCTGCGCGGGATTGCGGTGCGCGCTGGCGATGACCAGCTCGTAGGGAACGCCCAGGCGCTCAAGTTCGGCGGTGCAGCCCTCCATGACGGGAAGGTCGGACTTAGAGCCCATGATGATACCGACGAGCGGGGCCTTTTCAGTTGCAGTGGTTTCCATGGTGCCTCCAGGGAGTCGCGGTGGTAGTGGCTTTAGTATACCTACTGGCACGAGGGGGAGACCGCTCTCAGCCCATTTCACACGCGATTGGAGGCGCTATTCCGCGAAGGTCCCGAGTTCCTCGGCCATGCGGATGACCTCCAGGCCCAATGCGGTCAATTCATAGCCGTTCGGCAGGCGGGCACCGTTGGGCTGAACGTTGTCGCGAACGATGACGAGCTCGCAATCGCGCAGCGCGGCGAGGGTTCGAATCACCGTCGGAACGCTGACCGCGGCGGCCTGGGCGATATCGCGATGGGCGAGCTGAACCTCGGCGCAGCGGCGGCCGTGCTCACAGCCGGAGCGCTCGGCAATGATGCGCAGCACACGGCAACCGGTCTCGTTGACCCGGACACCCGGAATATTGACCCGGACTCGTTTGCTCATGTTGGCGCACCTCCCCGAAATACGCATCTGCCCCAGGATGGACGCCTGCGCCGCGGCCTCCGCACTGCGGCGGACGCTCAGCGCGCGCCCGCATGAGGAGGCCAGATTCGCATCTACACACGTCATCCAGCCTGACTTGCACCCGAGAACCATAACACCTTATCTCTACCTGGCAGCTATCAATTTGTGTCAGGGGTGTCACTTTTAGAGCCTGTGCCTGGTTTTTTATCGTCGCAGATGAGGGGCTTGCGAGCGGGCGCAGCTCAAGCGGCTTTCACACGCTCAACTCAAGAGGTTCGTTGAGCTGCCAGAGCTATCATGTCGTTACTTTATTGATGAAGAGACGTTCCCCTTTTCGCACCGTTCCTTCGAATCGCTCCCAAAGAGCCTAAGCAACCCCCCCCCATTTTTTTTCTGTCAGCGGTTTGTAAAGTGACTCGATATGACCGGTTTTAACCCACATCTTCACATTTAGGGCAAACGCGACCTCGCCATGCAAAAGGGGTGCCCGGCCCTGAGCCCGAAGCACCCCTCCTCGAGGAAGACCCCTCCCCCGCACTATGAAACCGGCCCGCAACGCTTACCGCACCGGCGACTTTGCCGCCGCGGCCTACGCCAGGTCCTGCAGCGCCACGACCTCCATGCCGTCGCCCGACTGACGGGCCTCGAGCGCAGCGATGTACGCGTTGGCGGCGGAAAGCGCCGTCAGGCAGGTCACCCCGCGGCGCACGGCCTCGGTGCGAAGCACGTATCCGTCGCCGCGCGAACCCGGGCCGTAGGGGATGTTCACGATGAACGCGATCTCCCCGCCGGCGATGAGGTCGAGGATCGAGGAACCACCGTCCTCCGAACTCGAGGCCCCAACCTTGCCCACGATCTCGCACGGCACGTTGCCGCCGCGTAGCACGCGCGCCGTTCCCTCGGTGGACACGATCTCGAATCCCAGGTAGCGCAGGATGCGCGCGAGGCTCAGGATATGGCGCTTGTCACGGTCGCACACCGAGATGAACACGCGGCCGTCCTTGGGCGTCGGCAGCTGGTAATCGATTGCCAGCTGCGTTTTTGCGTACGCCTCGGGGTAGCTCTTGGCGATGCCCATGACCTCGCCCGTCGACTTCATCTCGGGCCCCAAGATGACCTCGGCACCGGGGAAGCGACCCCACGGCATCACGGCTTCCTTCATGCAGAAGTAATCGAGCTTGCGACGATCATCCGGCAGGTCCAGGTCGCTCAGAGCGGCGCCGGCCATGATACGGGCGGCACAGCGGGCCAGCGGCACGCCCGTCGCCTTGGAGATGAACGGCACGGTACGGCTCGCGCGCGGGTTCGCCTCGATCACGTAGATGGCGTCGCCCTTAACCGCATATTGCACGTTCACCAAGCCACGCGCGCCGAGCGCCAGCGCGATGCGGCGCGTCGTCTCACGCAGCTTTTCCTGCAGGGACTCGGAGAAGGAGAACGGCGGGATGCACGTGGCCGAGTCGCCGGAATGGATGCCCGCCTCCTCGATATGCTCCAAGATGCCCCCGATGTAGACGTTCTCACCGTCACACAGGGCATCGACGTCGCTCTCATACGCACCCTCGAGGAAGCGATCCAGGTAGATGGGGTGGTCGGGGCTCACGCGCGTGGCCTCGGCCATGTACTCGCGCAAGCGCTCGGCGTCGTAGGCGATCATCATGCCGCGCCCGCCGAGCACGTAACTCGGACGCACGAGCAGCGGATAGCCGATCTGCGCCGCCACGGCCTCGGCCTCCTCGAACGAGGTCGCCATGCCCGCCGGCGGATACATGATGCCCAGTCGGTCGAGGAGCGCCGAGAAGCGCTCGCGGTCCTCGGCAAAATCGATGGCGTCGGGCTGCGTGCCCATGATCTTCACGCCGCTCTCGGCCAGCGCGCGCGTGAGGTTGACCGGCGTCTGACCGCCCAGCGTGGTGATCACGCCCGCGGGGCGTTCGGCATCCACGATGTCCATCACGTCCTCATAGGTGACCGGCTCGAAATACAGGCGGTCGGAGGTGTCGTAGTCGGTGGACACGGTCTCGGGGTTGCAGTTGACCATGATGGTCTCGAATCCGCGCTCGGCCAACTCGTAGCAGGCGTGCACGCAGCAGTAGTCGAACTCGATGCCCTGGCCAATGCGGTTGGGACCCGCGCCCAAGATCATGACCTTGGGCTTTTCACAGGAACGCACCTCGTCGGCAGCCACGCCACGGCGCGCAGCGGGAGCCGGGCGCATGAGGTTCTCGTACGTCTTGTAGTGGTACTCCGTGGCGCTCTCGAACTCGGCGGCGCACGTATCGACCGTCTTCATGCTCGGCACCACGCCCAGCCCCTTGCGATACGCGCGGACGAAGCGCTCATCGCTGCCGGTCAGCAGCGCGATCTGGGCATCGCTCGTGCCGTACTGCTTGAGCAGGCGCATTGAGTCGGCGTCGATGTCCTCCACGCGCAAGCCGCGCACCGCCTCCTGCACGGCGATCATGTCGTGCAAGCGGTCGAGGAACCACGGATCGATGCGCGTGGCGTCGTACAGGCGCTCCACGCTCCAGCCGCGACGCAGCGCCTCGGCGACATAGGCGATGCGCCCCTCGCTCGCACGGGACACAGCCGCCGCGAGGTCGTCCTCATCCAGGGATGCCAGCTCGCCCGCGCCCTTCGCGTTCACGCCGAAGCCGCAGGCCCCGTCCTCGAGCGAGCGCATGGCCTTGCCAAACGACTCTTCGAACGTGCGGCCGATCGCCATGACCTCGCCCACGGCCTTCATGCGCGTGGTGAGCGTCGTGTCGGTGCCCTTGAACTTCTCAAAGGCGAAGCGGGGCACCTTGACCACGCAGTAGTCGATCGACGGCTCGAAGCACGCCGGCGTGGCGCGAGTGATGTCGTTGGTGATCTCATCGAGGGTATAGCCCACGGCAAGACGCGCGGCGGCCTTGGCAATGGGGAAGCCCGTGGCCTTGGAGGCGAGGGCCGAGGAGCGGCTCACGCGCGGGTTCATCTCGATGACGATGAGGCGTCCGTTTTGGGGGTTGACCGCGAACTGCACGTTCGAGCCGCCCGTCTCGACGCCGATCTTCTCCAAAATCGCCAGGGAGGCGGCGCGCATGCGCTGGTACTCGAGATCGGACAGGGTCTGCGCAGGGGCGACGGTGATGGAGTCGCCCGTGTGCACGCCCATGGGGTCGAGGTTCTCGATGGAGCACACGATGATGCCGTTGCCGGCGCGGTCGCGCATGACCTCCATCTCGTATTCCTTCCAGCCCTCGATCGATTCCTCGACGAGCACCTCGCCCGCCGGGGACAGCTCGAGGCCCTGGGTCACGATCTGGATGAGCTCGGCCTCGTCATGAGCGATGCCGCCGCCCGCGCCGCCCATGGTGAAGCTCGGGCGCAGCACGCACGGATAGCCCGTACGCTCGACGATCGCCAGGGCGTCCTCGACGGAGTAGGCGTAACCGGAGCGCGCCACCTCGAGGCCGAGTTCGGCCATGGCCTCGTTGAAGAGCTTGCGGTCCTCGCCACGCTCGATCGCGGCGAGGTCGCAGCCGATCATTTCAACGCCGTAGCGCTCGAGCACGCCGGAACGGGCGAGGTCGACGGCGGCGTTCAGGCCGGTCTGGCCGCCGAGCGTGGGCAGCAGCGCGTCGGGGCGCTCGCGCTCGATAACGCGCTCGATGAACTCCGGCGTGATGGGCTCCACATAGGTACGGTCGGCGAGGCCGGGGTCGGTCATGATGGTCGCAGGGTTCGAGTTGACCAGGACAACCTCGTAACCGTCCTCCTTGAGGACCTTGCAGGCCTGGGCACCGGAATAGTCGAACTCGCACGCCTGGCCGATGACGATCGGGCCGGACCCGATGACCAGGATGCGTTTGATGTCTTCGCGCTTGGGCATGCTAGTTCTCCTCCGTTGCAAAATTCCAGCCGGCAAGGCGGTCGGCGGCGATATCGATGCTCAGATAATCCGGCTCACCCGCCATGAGGCGCGCGAACGCGGTGAACAGGTAGTGCGCGTCGGTGGGGCCGGGCGAGGCCTCCGGGTGATACTGCACGCTGAAACACGGGGCGTCGAGGAGCTGGATGCCCTCGGCGGTGCCGTCGTTGAGGTTCACATGCGTGAGGCGGATACGGCCGAAGCGCTCGTTCTCCACCACCGGCGCGATGCCGCGCTCAACCCAGAAACGCAGGTCGCCATCGGCCGGATGCTCGGCAACGCCGCCGGACAGCTCGGGCACGAGGGCGCCCAGGCTGGGGAACACCAGGCCGAAGCCGTGGTTTTGCGCGGTGATCTCCACGCGACGCGTGAGGAGGTTCATGACCGGCTGATTGCCGCCGCGATGACCGAACTTGAGCTTTTCGATCTGCGCGCCGGCGGCCAGGCTAATCATCTGGTGGCCCAGGCAGATACCGAATACGGGCACACGGCCGATGAGCTGCTGCACCTGCGTGTACGTCTCGGGAACAGCGTCCGGGTCGCCGGGGCCGTTGGAGAGGAAGACGCCATCGGGGTTCATCGCAAGCACCTCGGAGGCGGGGGTGTCCCATGGCACGACGGTGAGCTCGCACCCGGCGCGGACAAGGCCCTCGAGGATGCCGCGCTTCACGCCGCAGTCGTAGGCGACCACGCGATGCACAGCCGGATTCGCGGCCCCCTCACCCGCCGGGGAGGTCAGGGAAAAATCATGGGCAGCAGGCAAGTCTGCCGCGGTAAAGGGATGAGGCTCGGGGCAGCTCACGGTCTTCACGAGGTTCTCCCCCACCAGCTGGGGCGCGGCGGCCAGGCGGGAGGCGAGCTCGTCCAGATCGAACTCCTCGGTCGAGACGATGCCCATCTGGGCACCGTTGTCGCGCAGGTGCTGGACGAGGGCGCGCGCATCGACACCCTCGATGGCAACGATGCCGAGCTTCTGCAGATATGCAGGAACGCTCATTGCGCTACGCCAGTTGGAAGGCGTGGGGCACATGTCGCGCACGACCATGGCGCGCATCGCCGGGGCATTCGCGGGACGCGAGCCGTCGCCGGGGAAGGCGCTCTGTACATCGGCGAGGTCGATGCCGTAGTTGCCGATCTGCGGATAGGTCATGGTCACGATCTGGCCGGCGTAGCTCGGGTCGGTCATGACCTCGAAGTAGCCCTCGAGCGAGGTGTTGAAGCAAACCTCGCCGGTCGCCGTGCCCGCAGCGCCGCAAGAGCGGCCGTAGAACACGGTGCCGTCGGCAAGCAGCAGCACTGCCGGGCTGGTATTTCCTTTTGAAGTGGATGCCATGATGCGCTGGGCCAGGGGGCTCGCATCAGCGCGCGAAGGCGCGGGCGCACACACGTCCGCAGGGCGATTCAAACCCATCTCGTCTCCTTTTCGGTCTCTCGGTACCGGCTTAAAGGCCGTATGGTCTCGGGGTATTGTACGCGACTTTGCAGAGTTTCGCGTAGTAAATAATTTATATTCGTAATTTGGCTATGGAGTAGGATTTTTATGCATTAGGCACTTCAGTGTCTCTGCAATCAGCCCTTCATTCAAACGAACGCGCCACGGACTTGCCCGTCTCGACAGCGGCACCGAAATAAAACCGCAATGCACGGACACCCCCATTTGCCGAGACACGCGATGCCATAGCTGCCGACCGTGGTACAATGCAGCACGCGGGTCATTAGCTCAGCTGGCAGAGCAGGGGACTTTTAATCCCAAGGCCCAGGGTTCGAACCCCTGATGACCCACCCTTGAACATGAACGCGAGAGGCTCTGAGCCCCTCGCGTTTTTGTTTACCTCGCATGGATTCCACCCCGCCAGAAGCGCGTAGCCGAGGAAACGCGAAGGTGTTTTCCGGCGAAGCGCTGCATGAACTCGAACCCAATTAAGGGCGTAGAGCGCACGGAAACGCGCAAAAGTTCCCCAGCGGAGTCCCATAAGGGCACAGCACCGCAGCGGGATGAGGCCCGCGCAGCCGTCAGCCTGTAAGTGGATGAGGTTTTTCGTACTCGTATCGCAATTCATCGAGTAGGCAAGTTTTCAACCATCTTGTGACCTGCGCTTTTAGCATCACTCCATATGCACCTACTCGGCACAACCGGTATTCAATACGAAAAACCTCAACTTCGTTACGGTCGGTCCGATTTCTCCCGTAAGGTGCGCCCAGCCAAAAGCCCAACCAAGACCGGGTCTGCCGGACAACGCGCCCGATGCGCATCTCGCACGAACGAACCTCGCATAAAAAAGGCCACCGGTTCTCAAACAGAAAAAGGCCACCGGCTTAACACCGGCGGCCAAAAATCAATCCCAAGCTTAACTCGACTTCCAAGCCTGCCGCCATGCCAGGACGTGCCAGGCGGGAACCCGAGTCCGAGGTCTATCTCTATTCCCAGGTCCACTGACCGTTCACGAAGATCGGGACCTCTTCGCCATCGGCCGTGATACCCGTAATGTCCAGGTCGTCGGCACCGATCATAAAGTCGACGTGCGCGGCACTCTTGTTCAGGCCGCGGCGACGCAACTCCTCGGCAAACAGATCGCAGCCGCCCTCGTAGCACTCGGGGAAAGCAGACCCAAGCGCCAGGTGACAACTCGCGTTCTCGTCGTACAGCGTGTCGTAGAACAGAATGCCCGTCTCGCGGATCGGCGTGTTCTTCGAGATCAGCGCAACCTCACCCAGGCGACGCGCGCCCTCGTCAGTCTCAAGAATACTCTCAAGCGTATCGCGGCCAACCTCGGCATCGAACTCCACAACGCTGCCGCTCTCAAAACGCAGCCAGAAGCGGTCGATCTTGTTGCCGTGGCGCACGAGCGGCAGGGCCGAATACACGATGCCGTCCACACGGTCGCAATCCGGCGAGGTAAACACCTCCTCCGTGGGGATGTTCGGCGAGAACTCGCGCCCCTCGGGCGTCACGCTCGAGCCGCCCTCCCACACATGGCGGTCGGTCATACCAACCCACAGGTCGGTGCCGTTGGCCGAGGTGTAATGCAAACGATCAAAGTGACGGTCGTTCAACAGCCGCAAGTTCTTCTCGAACGTGGCGTCGTGCAGCTCCCATGCGGACTCGGGATCATCGCCGTCCGCGCGGGCAACGGAGAGGATCGCGCACCACAGACGATACACGGCGACCTCGTCCTCAACGCCCGGATACACGCGGCGGGCCCAAGCGACCACCGGAGCGCCGGCGATACACCACGAGTTGATGTTGAAATCCATGCCACGGCGATATGCCTTGCACTGGGTGTTGCGCGCCTTGGAGGCAGCCGCGGGCTTGGCCGGATCGATGCCCTTGAGGGCCTCGGGGTCCGCACCCTCGACAAAGATGAAGCACGCACCGCCCTCGGCAAGCGAATCGAGCTGCTCGCGCTGCCAGGAAGGAACCGTTTCGAACCAGGAAGCCTCGACGTTCTCATACGTCAAACGCGCAATCTCGTCGTCGCTCCAAATCACAGTCACGTGGCCGGCGCCGGCGGCATACGCACGTGCCACCAGCGTACGCACGAACGGCGCAACCTCGACCGGAGCCTGGATGACAACCTCCTGCCCCGCCTCGACGTTCACGCCCTTGCGAACGATCAGGTCGGCATAGCGCTCGATCTTGGGCTGCAGCTTGAGCATGCCGGCGCGGGCATCCTCCACGGTAAGTTCGGCCTTGAACATATGCTACTTGCCCTGCTTCTTGTCCTTGGGCGCCATGGAGCGGGCAATGACGTCGTCGAGCTTGGCGGCGGTCATGCCAGCGGCCTTATCGCGGCAGGCGTTGCGGATCGGGCGAATCTTGATGAAGTCGAAGATAAAGGCGACGATGATCGCAGCGTAGGCGGCCACAATCAGGGCAAACTGCGCGGTCTGGGCGCCCTTGTCGGCCATGCCATCCTGGCCGAGAACGGCCAGAAGCACCCAGGTGCCGATAAGCGCCAGGATGCCGATGACAAGCAGGACCCACCAGATGCGGCGATACCGCGAATAATCCTCGTCCTCCTTCATGAGCTGGCTGGACGCGGTGTAAATGCGGTCCTCCTCACGGCGCAGCTCGGCCTTGCGGGCCTTCTTCTCCTCCTTGGACAGGTTGGAGAGATCCTCACCGCGCTCGGCGGCGGCGCGCTTGGCCTTAGCGGTTGCCGGGACCACGCGGACCGAACCGCCCGCGGGACGGACGGGCTTGGCGGAAGAGGTCGACTTGCGGGCCATGCCGGAGCCGGACGCGCCCTGCAATTTCTCCTGATTACGCTTGTTGTTTGCGCTTCTGGTACTCACTCGATCGCTCCTTCTTGGATGCCATGGGCAAAAATGTGCTACCAGTAATAATCTCATATGCATCGCGATACCGTGCCGATGTTCTCTCAATAACCTCAGACGGCAGGCGCGGCGGCTCGCCCGTGAAATCCCAATTGTCCTTGAGCCAATCGCGCACGTACTGCTTATCGTAGCCGGGCTGAACCTTGCCCTCCTCATAGGAGGCGGCATCCCAGAATCGGCTGGAATCAGGGGTGAGGCACTCGTCGATCAGCGTGACACGGCCATCGATGATGCCGAATTCGAACTTGGTGTCCGCGATGATGATGCCTCTCGTTCGGGCATAGCTCGAGGCCTCCGTGTACAGGCTGATCGACAGATCTCGAATCTGGCTTGCCAAGTCCTCGCCGATGAGCTCGACACACCTCTCATAGGAGATGTTCTCATCATGGTCTCCCACGTCGGCTTTGGTAGACGGGGTGAACAGGGGCTCAGGCAGCGGCGAGGCCTCGACCAGGCCGGCCGGCAGCGCGATGCCGTCGACCTCCCCCGTCGCATCATACGCCTCCTTGATCGACCCTGTGAGATAACCGCGGACCACGCACTCGATCTTGATGGGTTCGGCTTTGCGCACCAGCATCGCGCGACCGGAAAGATACTCCTCATAGGGCAAGAACTCCGCGGGAAAGTCGTGCGGATCCATAGACACCAGATGGTTCGGCACGACATCGGCGAGCTTCTCGAACCAGAATGCCGAGATGCGGCTCAGAACCTCCCCTTTATAGGGGATCTCGTCGGGCAGGATGTAATCGAATGCCGAAATGCGGTCCGAAGCGACCATGAGCAACGAATCGCCCGCATCATAGATGTCGCGAACCTTACCCTGGGAATCTGGCCGAAGCTCCATTGCTGTCATAAACGCCCTCTCCTTAACGCTGTGATACGACGCCGGGACCACCCGGCGCCAGCCGTTGCGCCGTGCGGATGGCGCTGAACTCCTCGCTCCCCGCCACCGTGCGCGACTAGCACCTCATTGTAGAAGACTGTTTCTCCTCTTCCTGCTCGCGCGGAAGATGTAACGTAAACGTAGTGCCCTTTTCGAGCTCGGACTCGACGGCGATGAAGCCGTGATGGCGCTCCACGATCGTCTTCGTCACCGCCAGGCCCACGCCCAGGCCGCCGGCCTCGCGGGCGCGGCTCGCATCGGCGCGCCAAAAGCGGCCGAAAATGCGCGCCAAATCGTCTTTGGCGATGCCGATGCCCGTGTCGGAGACCGAGACCATCACGTGCTTTCGATCCCCATGGACCGACACCACGACCCAACCGTCCTCAGGCGTATAGCGCATCGCGTTGCTCATGAGGTTGATGACACACTGCGTAATCATGTCCGCATCACAGGTAATCACCGCGGAGCGTCCCTGCATCTCGTCGGCAAAGCGCAGGTGCAGGCCCTTGTTGTGGAAGAGCTGGTGCTGGTTGTTCACGATGGTGCGCGTGAGCTGGACGATGTCGACCTGATCCAGGCGCAGCGGCGCGGCGTGGTTCTCCTGACGGGAAAGGTCGAGCGTCTGCTGCACCAATCGCGCCAGACGGCGCGTCTCGGAGGCGACGGTCTCGAGATGCTCGGCATCGGTGGGATACACGCCGTCCTGCATGGCCTCCACCGTTGCCTGCATGGCCATGAGCGGGGTGCGCAGCTCGTGCGCCACGTCAGAGGTGAGGCGGCGCTCTCGCTTGAGGTCGCGCTCGAGATTGGCCGCCATCTCGTCAAAGGTCTCTCCGAGCTGGTCTATCTCATCGTCACCGCGCATGTTGGTGCGGGCCGAAAGATCGCCCTCGCGGATGCGGCGGGCAGTATCGGTGATGGTGCCCACAGGCTTGGTGAACATGCGCGACACCAAGAAGCCCACGATGACCGATATGGAAATGGCGATGAACGCCGCGAGTCCCATGGCGTTGAAGGTGCGCTCGCGAAACGCCGTATCGGCCTTTGTGAGCAAGGCGTCGCTGCCGAGCACCCATAGGCGAGCATCGCCGATGCGCACGCCATCCGCCGCGATGATGGGGACCGTCACAGCGGACTCGGGATCCGTGGGTGCCGTGGAAACGGGGCTGTGCTCTTTGGCGTGGCGCGCGGGCAGGGTGTCGTCGTACAAGATCTTGCCGTTGGCATCCATGACCTGCAGGCCAATATCGTCGGACAGGGCGCTGGACTCGGCAATGGCGGCGAGCGACTCACGCTTCCAACCGCCGTCCGCCCGGTGCGTCTCGGCGATCTTGGCGGCCACCACGTTCGCGATCTCCTCGACGTTCGCACGGGTGTAGTCCGAGAACGCACCGCCCCAGACCACCATGACCACGGAGGCCAAGATCATAACCGTCACCAGCGAGGTCAGGGCGAAGGAGAGCGCCATCCTGCCGCCGTAGCTGATGCCCGCCCTCGGCGTGGCATGGGGCGTGTTCCAGCTCGCGCGGCTCGAGGACTGATCGCCCTCGTACCCGTGTTTTTGCCCGATGACCAAACGCGCCATCTCACCCTCCTCATGGTTGGGTCTCAAATGGGGACAGGCACCAATTGCTACACTCGGCGCGTCTCGAATCGCACCCGCCCCCGATTGAGGCAGAAGCGTCTCAAATTGTACCTGTCCCCATTTGAGACCGGTCCCCATTTGAGACTGCCCGTTAAATGAAAAAACGGGCGCCACGACCATTCGCGGCGCCCGTCTGCAGACGTGTTACTTGTCGGCCTTGTCCGACTGCGCGGGAGCCTCGAAACGATAGCCCACGCCGTGGACGGTGTAGAGCCACTTGGGCTTCTTGGGATCGTCGCCCAGCTTGGCGCGCAGATTCTTGACGTGACTGTCAATCGTGCGCTCGTAACCCTCGAAGTCGTAGCCGAGGACCTTCTCCACCAGCTCCATACGGTTGTACACGCGACCCGGATGACGGGCGAGCGTGGTGAGGAGCTTGAACTCGGAGGCGGTGAGGTCGACCTCTTTGCCCTCGACCAGGATCTTGTGGCCGGAGATATCGATCACCAGGTCACCGAAGTCGAGCACCTCGACCTGCGGCTCATCGGCCTGATGGGCGCGACGGAACAGCGCGCGCACGCGAGCAACGAGCTCACGCGGGGAGAACGGCTTGATGAGGTAGTCGTCGGCGCCGAGCTCGAGGCCGATGATGCGATCCTCGACCTCGCCCTTTGCGGTGAGCATGATGATCGGCACATCCGAGGTATCGCGAATGGCGCGGCAAACGCGCTCGCCGGAAAGCTTGGGGAGCATGAGGTCGAGAACGATCAGGTCGAACTGATGCTTCTCGAACTCCTCGACAGCGGACTGGCCGTCGCCAACGCCCACGACCCAGTAACCCTCGCGCTCGAGGTAAGCGGCCACCGCGTCGCGAATGGCCTTCTCGTCTTCAACCAACAAAATCTTACGTGCATCTGAAGCCATGGGCGGCCTCCTCGTCTCGTGATCAAGCGTCATTACATTTTAACGCACAAGCGCGACGCATATCTTAGATGGAGTATGCCCAATATGCCGGACGCTCAATCAAGCGCCCGGAATCTGGTACGGTGCCCCGCATTATGCCAGCGGGAACACCCTGACCTGCACGGCGGCGGGCAGGCCGTTGTCGCCGCGGACCGTGGCGAACGTCACAAAACGATCGGTCTCGCCCTCGCTCGCGGGGTAGTCGCCATAGTCGGTGGCCTTGTCGGGCGCAAGCAAGATCGCATAGGTCTTTGCCTCGGTGTCCACCACAAAATGCGACGACCGTGCCTTGATGAGGTAGCGGCTGCCTTTCCACGCCACGCAGGCGAGGGGCTCGCGACTCAGGTACACGAACGGACCGCCCTCGCGACCGATGAACGTGCCCATGTTGCCCAAGCCTCCGCCGTACCCATAGTTCGCCTCAACAGAGAACGCGAACGTCCCGTTCATGTACACGGCTTCAAACGGGCTCACGTTTTGCGGCATGACGAGCTGATCGACCATTTTGCCGCCGTCGAGGTCGAGCGCGGTTATCCCGTAGAACGTGCCCTCCTCGGTGTTCACACGCGGCGCGATGGTGAGGTACCCCCCGCTCACGCGCGGCCATGTGGCAAAGCGACCCGGACTCTCGTAAAGGTCCTTGGCCTTGGCATCGCCGAACGCCCAGCTATAGCAATGAGAGAACTCCGCACGCTTGGAACCGCCGGCAAGCGGCATCTTCTGCCATATGACATGCCCGCCGGCCACCGTGAAACGCGCGGGCTCCCAATCGGCGTTGCCATGGTCGAGCTCGACCGCCTCGCCCGCAAGCGCGCCGTTTTGCAGCTCCTGGGCGAGAAGCACCCACGACGCCTCTGCGTAGTTCATCTCGATCCACGCATAAACCGTCTCGCTGCATCGAACGTCGTGGAAGCCGTATGCACCACCCTTGATGGGTTGCGGAATCAGCGTGGTTCGCGCGCCCGACGCCAGGGAGATGATACCGAGCGTGTTTACCGAACGAGCGCTGGAGGGCGCCTCGAGCAGCGCGGCCCATGCACCCTCAGAGTGAAACGGCACCGTGCCGAGGGGCAGGTCCCAGGCAGACTGGACGGCGATCGGATTGTCGACGCTCTTAAATTCCTCGGTAACGTTCACAATCTTAGAGTCGTCCGTGATGACCTGAGGCTCGCCGCTTACTTGCTGCTCATCCCCCTTCGAGCCGCAGCCCGCGAGAGAAACAGCCCCAAGTGCCGCCGTAGCCGCGGCCGCACCCTTGAATAGAGAGCGGCGAGAGAAACCGCCGCCGACCTTACAACCGGCGGCAGGGCCCTGGTTCAACTTTTCGCGATGTTTACTGCTCATTATGTGAGATCCCCATACAGTACGCTACCGAATGCTCAATCCTGGATGTGCCCGTCCGACACCGCCGCCCCGACAACCTTCCGGCAACCCGGCACCCGCGCCCGTTCGGCGCCACACCGTAAAGCTGCCAGGCAACCATCTTCAACGCCCGGCGACACGGCAACGGACCTCAACCGGGCGAACATGCCTTTCAGCTACTCGGCAACCAACCCCTGAGCCTCGCGCAGGGCGCGGGTCATCTGATCGGCACAGGAGGTCTTGCGCGGGCCGCACGTGTTGCCCTCGAGCATCTCGACGACACGGTCGACCGGCTGACCGGCCACCAGTTTGCCAATCGCCTTGAGGTTGCCGTTGCAGCCGCCCTCAAACGAAACGTTCTCAATGGTCTGGCCGTCCTCGGACAGTTCCACGTGGATCATGCGGGCGCAAACGCCGCGCGGCTTGAAATCGAGCTTGGTCATGGTCATGCCCCTCACTATCGGTCTTTCTGCTGGAAAAGTATGCCATACCCATATGTGCAGTTTGGGGATGCGCCATCCCCGTCCAGTCCAGCGACAATACCTATGTCCGCTGCGAAATTGCCTATGGATGCCCGCCTTTTTAGGCGAAGCAGACGGCAGACATCCATAGGCAATCCCCGTGTGGCACCGCAGTCGCCCATGTGACACAGCGATTGCTGTGCAACGCGGGCTACCTCGCCCGGGACGCACGACCCGCAATCGCCGCACAGAAAAAGGGCGAGCCCAAAGGCCCGCCCTTTCTTGGTGCTCAATAGCAGCCTTCCGAAATTACTCGGCGGCCTCGAACAGGAACGGCGTGGTCCAGCCGTCCGGCACGGCGCCCTGCTGGCCGTCACCAAGATCCTGCTTGGTCCAACCCTCGGGGATGCCGCCCTCGCCCTCCCAGGCACCAACCTGGTGGCAGCCGGCGCAGGTAAAGACGCTCTGGTCATGCATGCGATGGCAGGAATTGCACTGCTGCACGCCGTGGAAGTCGCTGTGCGGGTCGAAGGCAAGATCCTTGGTGGAGGACTCGCTCGCACCGGGCATGATGCCGGCGCCCGCGTGGCAACCGCTCTGCAGGCAGAACTCGTTGGTGTAGGTCACCTTGGCGAGCGGGGTCTCATGGTTGCCCGTGAGCTGGGACTGAGCCATGCGCACGGAGGTGCCGAGCGTGTTCTCGTGGCAGTCCAGGCACTTGCCGTTAACAACACCCTTGTGGGCGAACGCCAGGGAATCAGTCTGATTCTCGAACGTGTCGTAGTACTTGCCCATGGTGCTGTGGCACAGGGCGTCGCAGTAACCGGGGGTGGCGCGCCAGGCCCAGCCGGCGACACCGAGAACCGTCACGGCCACGACGGCGGCGATCACGATGGGAAGACGCTTGCCCTTCCAGTCGCGCTTCTTCTTGGGAGTCTCGGACGCGGTCTCGGCCACGTTCGTCTCCTTGGTCTCATCAGCCATAGTTGCTCCTCTACCTCAAGCGACTTAAGCGGACAGCGCCGGGTTGTCGCCGCAATACTTCTCGAGAATGTGATCGTAAGTGCGGGTGCGCTTGTCGAAGGCAACGCCACCCTCGGTGAGCAGGCCGCGGGACTCGAGGTCCTCGGCGACGTCGTCCATACCAAGGTCCTTCAAGCACTCCTTGGTCGGGCAGCCGAGCTTCTCGTCCCAACCGAAGCGCTTGTAGAGCATGGTAAGGGCCTTCTTCCAGTCCTTACGCTCCATCTTGTCGGTACCGGGGGTGAAGGGCTCGATCTCGGGATCCTTCTCGAAGACCCACTCGGTGATGACGTCGTGAACGCCACGCAGGTCGTTGCAACCCACGTTGCCGTCCTTGTCCTTCATACCGCGGACCGTGTTGGCGCGCTGGAGGGTCATGATGCGCTCGCCGGCCTTGTACAGGTCGTCGATGGTGACCTTCTGGCCGGTGACGGCAGTGTAGAACTGGGCCTCGAGGTCCAGGTCGCCGCGGTAGTTGCGCTCCTTGGCGGGGGCCATGGCCATCGGCCACACCCAGTTGCACAGGACCAGGGAGTCATGCAGGACGTCGGTCACGATGCTCCACCAGGCGAACTCGGCCTTGGCCTCATTCATCTCGGTGTAATCCTTGACCGGGTCGATGGCGCCCTTGCCCCACATCTCGGTGGCCATCTCTTCCTTGAGCTCATACGGCAGGCCGCAGCCGTGGAAGTTGACGGCGGAGTGGATCATGTCGTCGCGGTTGAACATCATGTTGTACAGACCGCCGACCTGACCGAAGGTCTCGATGGAGTGGTGGACCGGCCAACCGCGGTAGTTGATCAGCGCGGACTTGGCGTTGTCGAACCAATCCATGCAATCCCACTCCTTGGCCCACACGATGGGACCATGGCCGAGCAGGGAGATCGGCTTGTTCTCAACGTCGTTGGAGGCAATGTCGAGCAGGATCTTGACGAAGCTCGAGGGATCCTGGCCGTGGATGATGGCGTCGAAGTTGTACTCGGCCATCTGTTCGGCCGGGACGTGCTTGTCCAGGATGCCGGCGGAGTAGGTGTAAGCCAGGTCGCGGTAGAGCTGGGCGTAGTTGCACCACAGACCCAGATCGTCGACGGTGGCGGAAATGAGCATGTTGTAGCTCACGGAGAGGTCGGACAGCGTCTTGCCGTCCTCCTCGAAGATGCCCTCGGCCTTGAGGAAGGACTGCATGTAGGCAGAGAACGGGAAGCCGGGGACGCAGGTGTTGCCCTGGGACTCGTAGCCTGTCTTCTCCTGCACGTAGGGCACGTGGACCTGAGCGTAGCAGCGCACGGGGCAGCCGTGGCAGCCGGCCATCTTGACCGTGTACTTCTCAGCAGCGGGGCCCATGTCCTTGGTGGACTTCATGCAGCGATAGCCCATGGTGTTGGGCTCGAACGGCTTGGGCTCGCCGGTCTCGATGGGGCCACCCTCGGCGGCAGCCCAGTAGAGGCCCTTGCGAGCGGTCCAACGGGAACCGGCGTCGTAGTACTCGGCCCAGGACTGCTGGGTGCTCGGCACGACGTGGTTGTTGTTGGAGCCAATGACCTGGGAGATCATGTAGTCGGACAGGTCGGCGACCATCTGCGGGTCGGCGACGTGGCAGGCCTTGGTGCCGCGGACGACGACGGCCTTGAGGTTCTTGGAGCCGAGGACGGCACCCAGGCCGGCGCCGGCGGAGTGGGAACGGGTGTTCATCACGCAGGCGTAGGGCAGCAGGTTCTCACCGGCGAGGCCGATGGCGGCCACGCAGCACTCGGCACCGTGCTTCTTGCACAGGGCCTCGGTGGTCTCGCGGGTGCCCTTGCCCCACAGGGCGGAGGCGTCCTCGATGCTGATCTTGTCGTCATCGATGAAGATGTAGCAGGGCTTGTCGGCCTTGCCCTCGATAATCAGGCCGTCGTGGCCGGAGTACTTGAGCATAGCGCCGAGCTGGCCGCCGCAGTGCATGTCGACCACGAGGTGGTCGGTGGTGAAGGTGGACAGGGACGCCCAGGTGGAGCGACCCGCCAGCGGCACGCCGGAACCGGTCAGAGGACCGACGGCGAGAACGACCTTGTTCTCCTCGTCCATCCAATCGACCTCGGGGCCGACCTCGTCGTACATGATCTTGTTCGCGAAGCCCATGCCACCGATGTAGTCCTTCTGCATCTCGACATCGGACTCTTCGGTGATATCTCCGCTCGTGAGGTTGACGCGGGCGATCCAGCCAGCCCAACCGTAAGAGGTTTCAGCCATTGCGCTTCTCCTTTACTGGGCGCTCTTGCCGCCGCCGACGAAGTCCTGGACTTCGCTGACGTAGGGCCACTTGATCTCGGAACGGGTGGGGCCGGAGGAGTGGTTAACGTTCTCCCACTTGATGAGCTCGAGAGCGCCGTTGGGGCACTGCTCGGCGCAGCGGCCGCAGGCAACGCACTTGGTGGACTTGTGCGTCTCGGTGTTGACCACGGGCATGTGCCACGGGCAGGCGGCGACGCAGGTGCCGCAGCCAACGCACTTCTCGGGATCGACGGTGCGGGTGCCGTCCTCGAGGGTCACGATAGCAGCGTGCGGGCACGAGGTCTGGCACAGGGCGGTGGTGCACATGTGGCATGCGCGGATCTGCCACTCGCACGAGTAGAACAGACCATCGCAGGACTCCCAGTCGGAGCCGAACTGCAGGCCGTCATGCACGTGGATACGGGCGGCAGCGGGCTGAGAGGCGCCGTCGTTCTTGAGCGTGCACATCATCTCGCAGCGCTGGCAGCCGGTGCAGCGGGCACGGTTGACCTTGAGCACGTGGGCCGGGGTCGCATAGTAGTCGACCTCGCCCTTGGAGCTCGTGGGGGCAGCAGCGGCGGTATCCGGGAGCAGCCCCAGCGCCACCATGCCCGCCACGAACGCGCCCGACACCTTCACAAACCCACGACGGGTAAAGAAGGAGTCGAGACGGTCCGCGCCGGAGCCAACCTGCTCCATGGCGGTGTTCTCTTTCATAGTTCCCTCCCCAAAAGGCTTCACGGGCGCGCTTGCGCCCATGGAACGTAAAAGCTGCGCGCATGGCGAAAATGCGCACATACAGACAGGTTCAATTATGCCTGAATAAAACGTTTAAACCCCAGATGCTCATTATTCTATTTGGAGAATAATGCCTTGATTCACGGGGTGTTGGGGAAACGCGCACCCGTCGCAGTGCACACCCGATGGCCACCACGGCGGCCGCACACTCTACTCGATTTCTCCCGCCTCACGAAGCTCCTGGTCGACACGCTCGTCACGCAGGGAGCAATTCTCGGTGAGAAGGCAGTTCGGGCACATGCTCTCGCAGCGAACGACCTCATTGAGCTGGGCGATCTTATATCCCTTGATACGCAGCAGGTAGTCGCCAATCAGTGCGCGCACGGCCTCCACCGCATAGGTGAGCGTGTACTTGCGGCCGTTCGGCAGACCGCCCACCGCCTCCAAGATCTCCTCCTTGGTGATGGCGAGGGCCTCGTCGAACGTCTTCCCGCGAAGCATGGTGGCGAGCGCCGTGGCACAGGCGATAGCGGCCAGGCACCCGTGGCTGCGGAAACCGACCTCGACAAACGTCTCGGTTTCGGGGTCGATCTCGGCAAACAGCTGCATCTGAACCGTACCGCGCTTCTCCTTGCCAACGCTACAAAATGCGTTGGCACCGTCCGGGATACCGCCGTTCTTGGCGTCGGCAATCAAATCGAGCGTGCGCTCGGAATACTCGGTGATCGGGGCGTCGTTCTCGATCTGATACATATCGGGTGTGCGCAAAAACGGCGTGTCTTCGGTCAGGCGGCGCTTGGCCATGGCGATGGTTCCTTCCTATCGGGTTTCCCTGTCATTATCCCTAACAACGCGCCTCCGCGAAGGCGGTTTTGTCATGCTGCAAGATCTCGCGCGGCGTCGCATTCAGACTTTTGGTCGCAATCTGCCACGCTGTCGCACGCCAGCAGATTGCGACCATTCCCAAATGCAAATAACCGAGATTTCGGTCGTAAAATGCCACGCTGCTACAGGGTGGCATTTTACGACCATCCATCCTTCACGGTGAACCATTACGGGTTGCGGAACTTCTCCACCCCGTACCACTCGGCCAGGGCCCTGCCCTGCGCGGAGCTCAGATGGCGCGTGGAGTAGAAGAACGATTCGTTCAGGCTCGTCGTGGTGATCTCGATATCCGCATATGCCTCGTCATTCATGGCGCGCTCGAACAGGCCGGCAACCTTGGACGCAGACCACAGATACGGCTGGTTCAGGAAATCAGAGGCGGCCACCGGACGCGGATACACGCGCGACTCGGTACGCACCACGTCGGCAAACGTCGCCAAATCGTCACCCTCCGCCGTATTGAACAGCGCATGGGCAAAACTGTGCGACATAAGCGGCTTGGAATACAAGTAGATGCCGGATTTGCCGTACAGGATGACGATGTCCGTCACCTCCGGCTCGGGGAGAGGATCGTCCAATCCGAGCTCATCGAGCTCGGGACGATCATCGTATCCCAAAGGAAGATCCTGCTTTCCCATGGCAGGGGTGTCCTCGGCGTGCGTGTGCTCCTCGATGAACGCAAGGAGCTCCTCGGCAAAGGTGCGGGCATCGGTCCCCGCAGGGGCGAACGCACGCTTTACCCAACGTTCGGATGTGGTCAACTTTCCATCACGCGAGCGGCGTCGCAGGTCGGAAAGAGCCTGATCGGCCGCGATCAGCCAGTCGTTGCGAGCGTGGATCTGGGCGATCTCTTCAGGGGTTCGAGCCACCTCCGCATCTTCAGCAACAGCCGAAACGTCAGCCGCGGCAGGAGTGCCAGCCGCGGCGGAAGAACCGGTCGCAGTGGGCATACCGGACGCGACGGCCCCGCCCTTCTCCCCCACCGCAATAGGCGCATCAATCGGCGGCATCTCTTCGGATGCCCTCATTTCAATCTCATCGCTCATGCATTACCTCAACTTATCAGCCCCGAACGCAAAAAGGACGGGGTCAATCCGTACGCATGCCAGTTTACCAGCATACATGCAGATAGACCCCGTCCCCTCACGAACGATTGCCCTCAAAGAAGCCGGACTCGGGCGGCACGGGACAACCCGGTCTCCCGACGTGGCGCCAGCGACGACGCCCAATCAACCCGGTAAGCCACGAGCGACCTTGGACGGGCATAGCCCGAACAGCGCGCTACTTGGCCGCGCGGTTCGCGGCCTTCTTGCGGTCGGTGGCGTTCAGCAGGCGCTTGCGCATGCGGATATTCTTGGGCGTGACCTCGACGAGCTCGTCGTCGATGATGTACTCCAGGGCCTCCTCCAGGGAGAACTTGCGCGGCGGCACGAGCTGCACGGAGATATCGGCGGTCGAGGAGCGCTGGTTACCCAGGTTCTTGGTGCGCGCGATATTCACGACCATGTCGCCGGGCTGATTGCGCTCGCCCACGAGCATGCCCTCGTAGCACTCGGTACCGGGCTCGACGAACAGCGCACCGCGCTCCTGCAGCGTGCCCAAAGCGTAGGCCACGGCCTTCTCGGTCGTCATGGCAATCATGGCGCCGTTCTTGCGGCCACCGATCTCACCCGCATACGGACCGTACTCGAGGAAGGTGTGGTAGAACACGCCCTCGCCATGCGTGACGTTCAAAATGCGGTTCTTCAAGCCCATGATGCCGCGAGTCGGGATGCGGAACTCGACGTGCGTGACGGAAGTGCCGGTCTCCATGCTGGTCATGGTGCCACCAGAATTGCCGAAGATCTCAATGACCTTGCCGGCGTACTCGTCCGGGCACTCCACAACAGCCTGCTCGACAGGCTCCTGCAGGTTGCCATTCTCGTCCTTCTTGAACAGGACGCGCGGACGACCCACCTGGAACTCATAGCCCTCCCGGCGCATGGTCTCCATCAGGACGGAGAGGTGCAGGATGCCGCGACCGCTCACCTCAACGCCGGTCTTGTCCGGCAGCTCCTCGATGCGCATGGTCACGTTGTTCTCGCGCTCGTTGAACAGGCGCTCCTTGAGCTGACGGGCGCCGACGATGTCGCCGTCGCGACCGACGAGCGGAGACGTGGAGGCCTCGAACACGATGGAGAGAGTCGGCGGGTCGATCTCGATGGGATCGAGCTCGACGGGGTTCTCAGGATTGGTGTACACGTCGCCGATATCGGTGTTGTCCACACCCACAACGGCGGCAAGGTCGCCGGCGCTGACCTGGGAGCACTCAGTGCGGCCCAGATAGTCGAAGGTGAAGAGCTGCTTCACGGTAGCGGTCTTGCGCTCGCCGTCGTTCTTGACGACGAGAATCTGGTCACCGGTGTGGATGGTGCCGGAATACACGCGGCCGATACCGATGCGACCCACGAAGTTGGAGTGGTCGATGGTGACGCACTGCATGGCAAGCGGGCCGTCGACATCGACCTCGGGAGCCGGCAGATCGTTGACGATCATATCGAGCAGCGGATACATGTCCATGTTGCCATCCTCGGGGTCGAGGCGGGCATAGCCGTTCACGCCAGAGCAGTACACAACGTGCTCCATCGCGAACTCAAGCTGCTCATCAGTTGCACCAAGGTCGGCCATCAGGTCGAGGCAGTCGTTGTACGCCTTCTCGGGATCGGCGCCGGGACGGTCGATCTTGTTGATGACGATCATGATGGAAAGACCAGTGTCGATGGCGTGACGCAGCACGAAGCGGGTCTGGGGCATGGGGCCCTCAAAAGCGTCGACGAGCAGCAACGCGCCGTCGGCCATGCGCAGCACGCGCTCGACCTCGCCGCCGAAGTCGGCGTGGCCGGGCGTATCGATGATGTTGATCTTCACGCCGTTGTAGTCGATGGAGATATTCTTAGCCAGAATGGTGATGCCGCGCTCGCGCTCCTGGTCATTGGAGTCGAGCACGCGGTCCTGGACCTCCTGATTGGAGCGGAAGGCGCCAGCGGCGCGCAGCAGCTTGTCGCACAGAGTGGTCTTACCGTGGTCGACGTGAGCGATGATGGCAATGTCTCGAAGGTTGTCTACGCGCATGGGCGTCCCCTATCCATAATTCGGCCTCACGCAAGCCAGTATCGATGAGCGTGATAATTTGTCGGTATACGGGAAATCGTAACGGCGGTATTGTAGCCGTTGTCACTGATACAAACATGCCTCACCAGCGGGTTTGCTGGCACTACACATAATCTGAAGCTATAGAACTACACTACAAGTTTGGCAAAACGGTTCACCAGAGAGATAGACAGTGCATCCCGATCCTATAGAAGAGCGGGTTCCTCGCCAGCGGGCTCAGGGTCGCACCAACGGAAGTCCTCACCCGTGCCGGCTCCCTCATACAGCACATATGCAGAGTAGCCCATCGACATCCCACGCTGGTAGAAGCTCACAATGAGGGCATCCTGGAACTCGCAGTCGAGCTCCACTCCGCCTGCATACGCAATCGCATAGCGATCGAGCGGACCGACATGATCAGACTGGATTCCCGCAGCGTTGGCCTCGATAAAATGCTGAGCACCCTCAAGGCAAGCCTCAGGACCATCCTCGGTAAAGCAGGCCTGATAGCGGTTGCCGTTTACGTCTTCGGCAATGAGAACCACACCAAGGTCCTCGCCATCGGCCAGACCGTTGAGCATGTCGTCGATCAGGTCGCAGACCATGGCATCGAGCTCGGCAGAGACCTCGTCCTGAGAAGTTTCATTGTTGTAGATTTCCTCAGACATGGGATCTCCTATCCGGTTAGGCATATGCCCTCGAGCCAGTGCAAAGGTACATGATAGACCAATGCCTCGTTACAACCTATCGACATAGCAAAAGAGGGCCCCCGAGGGGACCCCCTTGCGCTCCCGCGCCGGGAAAGCGCGAAAGCCGTCCACCGGTCAGCGGCGCCCTGCTCTCCCACGGGCTGACCCCGCAGTACCATCGGCGCGGTGC
>NZ_CABWIC010000001.1:0-86483 GCF_902501455.1 Collinsella intestinalis | reverse complement strand
GCACCGCGCCGATGGTACTGCGGGGTCAGCCCGTGGGAGAGCAGGGCGCCGCTGACCGGTGGACGGCTTTCGCGCTTTCCCGGCGCGGGAGCGCAAGGGGGTCCCCTCGGGGGCCCTCTTTTGCTATGTCGATAGGTTATGGAGCCGTTAAGGCTCCTTTTTTATGTGTCATCCCGCTCTGCGTGCTCTTGAAGGCGCAAGGCAATCTTCAATGGCTACAATAGGAACGTTATACGCTCAGGTTTTGCAGGGAGGTGCACATGGCTGAAGCCGGCATTGGCGTTGATATCGTTGAAATTTCGCGCATGGAGCGCATAATGCATGTAACGCCCTCATTCATCTCACGAATGTTTACTGAAGAAGAGCGCGCATATTGCGATGCCTCAGCTCGCCCGGCAGCTCATTATGCTTGTCGTTTTGCCGCACGCGAGGCTGTCCTCAAGTCTCTTGGCGCTGGATTTGGCCAAGAGGGCGTGGGTCGAAACGATGTGTGTACCTCACGTGATTCCAATGGTAAGCCTATCGCCGTTCTTTCTGGCGGTGCTCAAGCGGTCGCAGAGCGTCTTGGTGTTCAGGAAGTCGCTATTTCCTTGTCTTTCACTGGGGATCTCGCTATTGCCAATGCGCTGGCAATCACTGCCGAATCAAGGCCCAAGCCCAAAGAGGACAAGATTTCCGAGCGCCAGGTTATTGCGCAGTCGTTTCGAGAAGCGCGCAGCGTGCTCGATGAACTCGAGCGCGTGCAGGATTTCGAGGTCGACTTTTTGACTCAGAGTGATTCTGAGCCAGACCCCAGCATCTTGAAAGCTGATAAGGAGTAGCGAGTATGAAGCCGGTTCTTTCTGTCGAGGAGACGCTTCGCCTCGAAGATCTCATTGAAAAGGAGGGCACATCTAAGGCCGCCCTCATGGAATACGCTGGTGAATTTCTCGCCAGTGTTGCGATGAAGGCCCATCCGCATCATGCCGTGGTCTTGGTTGGGTTTGGCAATAACGGTGGTGACGGCTGGGTCGCCGCTGATATCCTGAGTCAAAAGGGTGTCACAGTCGACGTCGTGAGCCCTATCGAGCCCAATGAGATCAAAAGCCCTATTGCGCGCCACGTCGCCCGCCGCACGGCTGGCAGGGATGTCAACGTTGTCGTTGGACCGTCGCGCGACGAGCTCGTCGATATTCTCGCTCCTGCGGATATCGTTGTGGATGCCATTCTGGGCACCGGTTTCAGCGGTGCTGTCCGTGCTCCTTTTTCCATTTGGATTCCGACGCTGAACGAGATGGACATGATGGTCGTTTCGGCCGATGTCCCCTCTGGATTGAATGCGGAAACGGGCGAGGTCGAAGGACCGTGTGTCCAGGCGACGTATACCGCCACCATGCTTGCGCCTAAGATCGGGTTGTATAGCGGCGAGGGTCCTGAGTTTGCAGGTGATATCCTGTGCGGTGAGCTGTACGATCGTCTTGATGAGGTCGTCGACGATGTCGAGCATGCTGCTGATATCGTCGAGCCCGCCGACCTCATCGAGTACTTCCCTGAGATTCCTGCTCATGTGAACAAATACAGTCGTGGTTCCGTATTGGTTGTCGCTGGTTCTTCGGCGTATCCTGGCGCCGCGATTATGGCGGCGAAGGCGGCCGCCCGTGCGGGCGCCGGCTATGTCACCGTTGCCACGCCCGATCCGTGCGCGAATCTCATTCGCATGGCGCTGCCGAGCATTCCCGTGGTGGGAATCCCAGCCGACACGCGCGGCGCATTCGGTGCCGCTGCAGGTTCGGCCGTACGCGATCTTGCGGGAAAATTCGACTGCGTCCTTTGTGGCCCTGGTATGACGACTGCAGCCGGCGGTATGCAGGTGGTTACGGAGCTTCTGAAAAGCGACGTGCCTCTGGTCCTTGATGCCGATGCGCTCAACTGCATGAGTCGCCTTGCCATTGGTGGTATCGACACCACCCCCGACGTCTATCGTCGCGAGGCGCCGCTTGTTCTTACCCCGCATTATCGCGAGCTGTCTCGTCTGGTTGGGGGAGAGTCGGTAGAGGATCTTGGAACGGCGATTGACGCGGCGCAACGTCTGCTGTGGGCCGCCGGTTCGAACAACATGGTGGTGGTTGCCAAGGGTCCTCGAACCGCAATTGTTGGTGTCGAGCGCGTGCTGCTGCCCAAGAGCGGGCCCGCTTCGCTTGCCACGGCGGGTTCAGGTGACGTGCTTGCGGGAATTATCGCCGGCAATGTCGCGGTCAGCCACGGTGAGGTCGACTGCTGGGAGATGCAGTGCGCCTACTCTGTCGCCGTCCATTCGTTTACGGGGTATATCGCCGCTGCGGCGATGGGCGAACGCAGCGTGATCGCCACGGACTTGATCGACGTGATCGGTGATGCCATGGGAGTTGTCGAAGAAGAAGCCCTCAAGGACGCTGGAATCGAGTTGGGAGCATAGATGCAGACGCTACACGAGCCGCCGACGCGCTGGGCGTGGGCCGAGATCGACACCGGGGCGCTGCGCAGGAACACGAGGGCATTCAAGAGCCTGGTTGGTCCGCGCCAGCGCTTGTGCTGCGTGGTCAAGGCCGATGCCTATGGACACGGTGTGGCCAATTGCGCCAAGGTGATGCATGCGGCGGGTGCCGACATGTTTGCCGTCGCCACTGTCCTGGAGGGCGTGGCGCTGCGTGAGGCGGGGCAGAAGCTACCCATCCTGCTGTTGAGCGAGCCCCCGCAGGGCGCCATCGACACTTTGCTCGAGTATGACATCATGCCTTCGGTATACTCGCCCGAGTTCGCCTGGTCCTATGGTGAGCGAGCCGCGGCGCTCGGCCGAGTGGGCAAGTACCACATGGCCATCAATACCGGAATGAACCGCATCGGCGTTCATTGCACGGAGGTCGTCGACTTCCGCCGCAGCGTCGACTTCCATGCGGGCTTGGAGTGCGACGGCACGTTCACTCATTTCGCGACCGCCGATGACCCTGATGGCTGGGATCATCAACTGCAGTGCAAGCGTTTCACCGAGGCGATCTCGGCATTGCGCGAGGCTGGATTCGACCCCGGTATCGTGCACTGTGACAACACGCCCGGATCGGTGCTCAATCCCGCGATGCACTTCGATATGATTCGCGCTGGAATCGGCCTCTACGGCCTTCAACCCTGCGAGCGCACCGCCTCTGTTCTTCCGCTCGAGCCCGTCATGAGCATCCGCGCGCGCGTGACGCACACGTGCTATCCGGCCATGGGCGAGGGTGTGGGCTATGGTTTCACCTACCGGGTTCCACGAACGCGCGTCGAGGTGTGCACGTTGCCGATCGGGTATGCCGATGGCCTGCCGCGCGTCCTGTCGAATCGCATGGACGTCCTGTTCCGTGGGGAGCGCATCCGTCAGGTTGGCAACATCTGCATGGACCAATGTATGGTGGCCGTGTCCGAGACCTCGCTGCGCCCGACGCAGGAGGCCGAGGTGGGCGATTTGATGACGATCGTGGGCCGTGATGGCGATGCGCAGATCACGCTCGACGAGCTGGCCCGGGCTTGCGGGACCATCAACTATGAGCTTGCGTGCGGTTTTGGCATGCGCTTGGAGAAGATTTACGTGTAACGGCGCCCGTCTGCGGGCGGCGTTCGAACGATAGGGGGGCAGCGCCATGGGTGTCATGCACATTCCCGGACATACGGGCCAAAAGCCGCGCGAGGTTTCGCTCGATGAGATCCGTTCCGTCATGGGCGACTGCCGTGCGTGTCAGCTTTGCCAGACGCGCACGAACATCGTCTTTGGCGTGGGCAATCCACGCGCCCGCGTGATGTTCGTGGGTGAGGCGCCGGGAAAGAACGAGGATCTGCGGGGTGAGCCGTTCGTGGGGCGTGCCGGTGAGAACCTCAATCGAATCCTCTCCCTTGCGGGCCTCGAACGCGAGGACATCTATATCGCCAACGTTCTCAAATGCCGTCCTCCGCAGAATCGCAATCCCCAGGCGGACGAGGTATTGGCATGTTCGCCGTATCTGCGCGAGCAGATTCGCAGTATCTGGCCGGATGTCATCGTCACGCTGGGCAACCCGGCGAGCCATTTCGTGCTCAAGACCGAGGTCGGCATCACCAAGCTGCGCGGTCGTTTTCATCAGATGGGTCATTTCACCGTCATGCCGACGTTTCATCCGGCGGCGGCGCTGCGCAACCCGGCGTGGCAGGCGCTGCTCGAGGAGGACTTCCGCATGCTCGGGGCGTACCTGGCGGAACACCCCGTCGACGTTGGTCTGAACGCGGCACGTGCGGCTGTTCCCGAAAATGACGCCGCCGCCAATGCGCTTCCGGAGATTGAGGAGTAGCTATGGCGCTTGAATATAGGGGTCCGCGCGCGTATGCAAGTGCGGGTGTGGATGACACCGTCCACTTGGGCGAGCTGGTCGCCGGCTGCCTGGAGGACGGCGATGTGCTCGTTTTGACGGGTGGACTGGGTGTGGGAAAGACGCACTTCACCAAGGGCGTTTCGGCCGGCTTGGGTGACGGCCATCCCGTCACGAGCCCCACGTTCGCTCTTATGGCCGTACATGACGGCGGCCGCATTCCTTTGTTTCACTTTGACCTGTACCGCCTGGAGCACGCCTTTGAGCTCGAGGACACGGGTATTTTCGATGTGCTGGGGTATGAGGGCGCGTGTCTGCTCGAATGGGGCGAGCAGTTCCAGGACGAGCTGACCGATGAGTATCTGGGCGTGATCATCTCGCGCGTCGATGGGGATGAGTCCCTGCGTGAGATTGCGCTCGAGCCCCATGGTGCGCGTGCAGAGCGCCTGGCTGCCGCCGTCGATGATGCGGTGCGCGCGGGCGAAGCCGCCTAATATCTCAATTTGTATCTGCCCCCCTTGAGTCCTGAACGCTTGGAGCGAGAGAGATGAAACTAGACGAACTGCGGACGCTGATCGTGGCGATCGATACCTCCACGGACATGCTTTCCTGCGCGGTGGCGTGGTGGACGCCCGAGGTCTTCTTCGATGACAGACCTTCGCGGGCCTCGGTCGAGGTCCTCTCCTCCCGTGATCACTTGTGCCGCAGGCGGGCGAACGTCGAGCTCGTCCAAACGGTGCGCGAGGCCCTTGATGAGGCCGGTATGTCCATGTCCGACGTGGGTGGGTTCCTCGTGGGCCGCGGGCCGGGTTCCTTTACCGGCGTGCGCATCGGCATTTCCACCGCAAAGGGTCTTGCCCGCGGTGCAAACGTGCCCCTGATGGGGACTTCGACGCTCGACGCCTGTGCATGGACTGCTTGGAAGGCGGGCACGCGCGGTCTGGTGGGCGTTGCTGCGGATGCCATGCGCGGCGAGGTGTACCCTGCGCTGTATACGCTGGATGATGAGGGCCCGCACCGAATGTTCGAGCGCGAGCGCGTGGTGAAGGCCGCGGCCGCGGTGGAGGAGTGGGCCGAGCGCGCCGATGCGGACGAGTTGCAGCTCACCGGCGACGGACTGGTGCGCTACGGCAAGCTGTTCGAGGAGGCGGGCCTTATGGCGCGCGCCCTTCCTCGCGAGCTGTGGTGGCCCACGGGTGAGGGTGTGCTGCTGGCCGCTGCATGCCCCGAAGGCCTGGCCGCTGCGGGCAGCACGGACCCGGCGGCGGTGTTGCCGGTGTACACGCGCCTTTCCGATGCCGAGGAGAACGAGCGTCGTCGTTTGGGCCTGGCGGAGAGCGTGAACACGGGCATCACCGGTGTGGCCGACGAGCTCGCCGGACGCCACTTGCAGGTTCGTCCCATGGCCGCAGCCGATGCCGAGGCCATGGCCGTGCTCGAGCGCGAGTGCTTCGAGGGTGCGGGGCACGAGCCGTGGAGCGCGAACCTGTTCTTGGCGGAGCTTTCCGAGGGCGCCGCGGCCGCCCGCTCCTGGTGGGTCGCCCATGACAACGGCGAGTTGATCGGCTTTGCCGGCGGCATGGTGGTCGATAAAGACGTCGAGATCCTCGACGTTGCCGTTTCACCCGCACATAGGCGCGAGGGTATCGCGCGCAAGCTTCTCGCGCATGTGAGCTACGATGCGCAGATGCTCGGCTGCACGAGCGCCTCGCTCGAGGTGGAGGCCGACAACGAATCCGCCCGCGCTCTCTATGCGAATTTGGGATTCGAGCGGGTCGGTTGTCGCCGCGGGTACTACGGGGCCGGTCGCGATGCGCATGTGATGCGCGCTTCGCTGCCGCTGGTTTTGCCCGTGGACGCTGCATCGCCGGAGCCCACGGCCGCCTTGGCGCGTGAGTGGCCGTTGCCGGCGCCCTCGCGCACGGCCGATGAGGCGGCCGAGATCGAGCGCCGCCAACTCATCCTCGCTATCGAGAGCTCTTGCGACGAGACGGCTGTGGCCATCGTGGATGCCGAGGGCAACCTGTTGGCAAACCAGGTGTCGACCCAGATCGATTTTCATGCTCGCTTTGGCGGCGTGGTTCCCGAGATCGCCTCGCGCAAGCACGTGGAGGTCATTGTCGGTGTGGTGGATGCTGCGCTGGAGGAAGCTGCCGAGAGCCTCGGTTTGGCGGGCGGGGCCATCGCCCCTGCCGAGCTTGCAGCGGTTGGTGTGACCCAGGGACCCGGTCTGGTGGGCGCGCTTGTGGTGGGCGTGGCGTTCGCCAAGGGCTTTGCGCTTGCGGCCGACAAGCCGCTCATCTGCGTGAATCACCTCGAGGGGCACCTGTTCGCCAACAAGCTCACCACCCCCGACTTGGAGCCGCCGTTCATCTTCACGCTCGTCTCGGGTGGACATACCATGCTCGTGCACGTGCGCGCCTGGGGTGATTACGAGGTCTTGGGCGAGACGCTCGACGACGCGGTGGGCGAGGCTTTTGACAAGGTTGCCAAGGCGCTGGGCCTCGGATATCCCGGCGGTCCGATCATCTCGCGCTTGGCGGAAGACGGTAATCCCAAGGCCATCGACTTCCCGCGCGCCCTCAACAGCCGCGGAGACTACCGCTTCTCGCTCTCCGGCCTGAAGACCGCGGTCACGCTCTACATCGAGCAGGAGACGGCGGCCGGTCGCGCCATCCACCTGCCCGACCTGGCCGCCTCCTTCGAGGCCGCCGTGTTCGACGTGCAGTACAAGAAGGCCAAGTGCGCCCTGCGGGAGACGGGTGCGCGCGAGTACTGCATCGGCGGTGGTGTGGCGGCAAACCCGCATCTGCGTCAGATGATGATTGAGAAGCTCGGTCGCCAGGGCATCCGTGTGACGGTGCCCCCGCAAAACGCGTGCACCGACAACGCCGCTATGATCGCGGTGGTCGCGCGCGAGAAGTTTTTGCGTGGGGAGTTCGCCGAGTTCACGGTGGACGCCGACCCGAACATGACCTTGTAGGCCACGGGTTCAAACGATAGATGAGGCCCCCATCAGCGTGAAGTTTGCTGATGGGGGCCATATTGCGACGCGAGGGGCCGGCACGATGCAAGGGGCTAGTTCCAGAAGCCGTCCTCGTCATCGCCCTTTGGGCCGCGGTCGACGTACATCTTGTGGGTGCGCTTTTCCAGGATGAAGGCGGCGATGCCAAAGATGACGATGCCCGCGAAGAACAAGACGCCGACGCCCAGGCGGGTGCCGAAGAGGAAGTTGAAGACCTGATCCATTGCGCTGTCCTGCTTTCTTGCTGGAATACATGGCGAAATACGCTCACCAGTATATACTTGCACTGCACCAACATGCATCGCATCGCGATTTCCCCGCGATGAGTCGCCGCGCCGCGGTCGGGATAGCTCGGCTCGCGGCGATAGTTTTATGAGAGATGTGAACACGGAGGGACTATGCTCGACATCAAATTTGTTCGCGAGAACCCTGAGGCGCTCGACGCCGCCATGGCGAACCGTCAGGGCTCCTGGGACCGTGAGCGCTTCTTCGCGCTCGATGAGGAGCGCCGCTCCGTCATCGCAGAGGTCGAGGATCTGCAGGCCACCCGCAACGCCGAGTCCAAGAAGATCGGCGTCCTCATGAAGGAGGGCAAGCGCGACGAGGCTGAGGCTGCCAAGGACGCCGTTCGTCAGGTCAACGAGAAGATCGAGGTGCTCGGCGCGCGCCGTGCCGAACTCGACGCCGAGGTCTCCGACTTCATGGCCCGCATCCCCAACATCCCGGCCGACGTCACGCCCGTGGGCAAGGATGAGAACGAGAACCCCGAGCGCCGTCGCGTGGGCGAACCCCGCGATTTCGCCGCCGAGGGCTTTGAGCCCAAGGCCCATTGGGACCTGGGTGCCGAGACCGGCATCCTGGACTTCGACCGCGGCGCCAAGCTTTCCGGCGCTCGCTTCACCGTGCTCTCCGGTGCCGGCGCCACGCTCGACCGTGCGCTGCAGAACTTCTTCCTGAATACGCATATCTCCCGCGGCTTCACCGAGTTCATCCCGCCGGTCATCGTCAACCGCGAGATCATGTACGGCACCGGCCAGCTGCCCAAGTTCGAGGATGACGCCTATCACACCGGCGAGGACCAGTTCCTGATCCCCACCGCCGAGGTCGCCCTCACCAACCTGCACGCCGGCGAGGTACTCGACGCCTCCCAGCTCCCGCTGCGCTACACCGCGGGTACCCCGTGCTTCCGCGAGGAGGCCGGTTCTGCCGGTCGCGATACCCGCGGTATCATCCGTCAGCACCAGTTCACCAAGGTGGAGATGGTCAAGTTCGCCAAGCCCGAGGAGTCCGATGACGAGCTCGAGAGCATGGTGGCCGAGGCCGAGTTCATCCTGCAGCAGCTCGGCCTGCCGTATCGCGTAATCTCCCTGTGCACTGGCGACCTGGGCTTCTCCGCCCGTCAGACCTACGACATCGAGGTTTGGCTGCCGAGCTACAACGCGTACAAGGAGATTTCCTCCTGCTCCAACTGCGGTGACTTCCAGGCCCGTCGCGCGAACATCAAGTACCGCGACCCCGAGAACTTCAAGGGTCAGCGCTTTGTGCACACCCTGAACGGCTCCGGCCTGCCCACCGGTCGCACCATGGCCGCGATCATGGAGAACTACCAGAACGCCGACGGCTCCATCACGGTGCCCGAGGTGCTGCGCCCCTACATGGGCGGCATCGAGCGCATCGAGCCGCTGGCGTAAGGCCGCATAGATTACGGTGACCCTTATGGACGCCCGCTCGTGTATCCGGGCGGGCGTCTTGCGTATGAGGCGCAGGTGCATCGTGGTGCATTGCGCCCGTGATATGATGCTTGGATGAACACATCGCGTTGCATGGGAGAGAGGAACCGACATGCTGAACGCTATTGAGATCTCGCCGAAGGTTTGGTGGGTTGGCGGCATCGATTGGAACGAGCGCCTGTTCCACGGCTACACCACCGAGCGCGGCATCACCTATAACGCCTACCTCATCATGGACGAGAAGATCACCTTGATCGACACGTGCAAGGCGACGTTTGCCGATGAGCTTGTGCAGCGTATCTCGCAAGTCGTCGACCCCGCCAAGATCGATGTGGTCATTACCAACCATGTTGAGATGGATCACTCCGGCTCCCTGCCCGTGATCCATAAAATCGCCCCCAATGCCGAGATCTACGCTTCCGCCGGTGCCGGCGTCAACGAGCTCCGCGCCCACTTCGGCATCGAGGCAACGCCCGTGAAGACGGGCGACACCCTCTGCATCGGCGAGCGCACCCTGAGCTTTGTGACCACTCCGATGGTCCATTGGCCCGACAACATGGTCACGTACTCCGACGTCGATAAGATCCTGTTCTCAAACGACGCGTTCGGCCAGCATTTCGCCACCACCAAGCGCTTCGACGACGAGAACGATATGTGCGAGGTCATGAAGCAGGCCAAGAAGTACTACGCCAACATCGTGTGGCCGTACGGCATGCAGGCCGGTCGCGCGCTTGCCGCGGTCAAGGGTCTCGAGCTCAAGATGATCGCCCCCAGCCATGGCTGCATTTGGCGCTCCCACATCGACGAGATCATCGCCAAATACGAGGAGTGGACCACGTACCAGACGCAGGAGAAGGCCGTCGTGGTGTTCGATTCCATGTGGCACTCCACCGAGTCCATGGCGCGTGAGATTTGCGATGCCTTCATCGCCGAGGGTATCTCCGCCCAGCTCATCGACGTTAAGAGCACGCATATCTCCGACATCATGCTCTACATGTGCGATGCCAAGTACGTGGCTGTCGGCTCGCCCACGCTCAATTCCAACATGCTGCCTACCGTGGCGAGCTTCCTCACGTACATGCGCGGCCTTTCGCCCAAGAACGAGCAGCGTATCGGTCTGGCGTTCGGCTCGTATGGTTGGGCTCCGCTCGGCCCCAAGCAGGTGTACGCTGAGCTCGAGAACGCCAAGTTCCAGCTGCCCGTGCCGGTCGTGGCGCAGCAGTGGGTGCCTTCCGAGGAGAACCTCGCCGAGCTGCAGGGCACCGTTCGCAAGATGATCGAGGCCGCCCGCGCGTGATGTCGGGCAGGTGGCTCGTGCCCGTCTCGAGTTTTTGAGGGGCGGCCCCGCGGGGTCGCCCTTTTTGCCAGAGCGACGCCTTGCGGGCGAGCAATCGGATTCATCACCGCCCGGTGTAAAACCGGTGTGCGGTTCGTACACAAGGAGCTTCAATGGTGGATACGCTGCAGATGACCAGGAGTCTGGGTTCGTATGCCGATGTGCTCGCCGATGCGGGCATCGTGCTCGAGGACGTGCGCGACGAGGCTCGTGGGATCGAGATCGCATATGCGACCGATGATTCCCGGCGCGTGGTGCCGCGGACGCTGTTCGTGTGCAAGGGCGCTGCGTTCAGGCGCGAGTACCTGCTGCAGGCGCTCGCTGCCGGTGCGGTTGCCTATGTGTCCGAGGTCGATTACGAGGTCGACGGCGAGGTGGGGCATGAGGTTCCGCGCGTGCTGGTGAACGATATCCGCGCGGCGCTCGGGCTGCTCGCCGATGCCGCATACGACCATCCTTCCGGCCGGGTGAAGGTGTGCGCCTTCACGGGCACCAAGGGCAAGACCACGAGCGCATATTACCTGCGCTCGATTCTGTCCGAGCATGCACGCGAGATGGGACGCTCCGTTCCGGCCCTGCTGACGGGAGTCGAGTACGATGACGGCGTCGAGCGCGGCGATTCGCTACTTACCACGCCCGAGTCCTTCGAGCTCGAGCGGCGGTTCGCCAACGCCGGCAGCGTGGGTTGCGAGCACGTGGTCATGGAGGCGTCGAGCCAGGCCATCAAGTTCCGCCGCACCCTCGGGGTGGACTTTGCCGTGGGTGCGTTCACGAATTTCGGCGAGGACCACATCTCTCCCATCGAGCACCCCACGCTCGAAGATTATCTCGAGAGCAAGTTGCTGCTGTTCGAGCGCTGCCGCGTGGCCGTGGTGAATCTCGACATGGACGTGGCCGAGCGGGCGCTCGCCGTCGCCCATGCCTCACGTACGGTCGAGCGCGTGCTTACCTATTCGCTCGAGGACGCGGCGGCCGATGTGTTTGTGCCGTCCTATGTCCGCACCGAGCGCGGCATCCGCGCGACGGTGCGTACGCCGCGGTTCGCCCGCGAGCTCATGATTCCCTCACCCGCGGTGTTCAACTTGAGCAACGCTCTGGGCGCCATCGCGTGCGCCGAGGCGCTGGGAATCTCGGCCGACGCGATTGAGACGGGCCTTTCCCGGGCCTACGCGCCCGGTCGCATGGAGCTGTATCCGAGCGAGAGCGGCCGCATCATGGGTGTGGTCGATTACGCTCATAACGGCATGAGCCTCGAGACGCTCCTGCGCGATTTGCGCGCGAGCTATCCCGACCGCGAGTTCGCCGTGGTGTTCGGTGCAACGGGCGGCAAGGGCGTCGATCGCCGCGAGACCATGGGGGAGGCGGCCGGAAAGCTCGCCGATCGCATCGTTATTACCGAGGACGATCCCGGTCCCGAGGACCCCGCCCTCATCTGTGACGCCATCGCTCGCGCCGTGAGCGCGCAGGGCAACGAGAGCTGGCAGGTCGTGCTCGATCGAAGCGAGGCCATACGCACCGCGGTGAACGAGACGCACGGCCCCGCCGTCGTGATCGTGACGGGTAAGGGCAACGACCCGTTTATGCTTCGCCACGGTGTGCGCGAGCCGTATGAGCCCGACGGCGATCAGCTGCGCCGCGCCTTGGCGGACTGGGAGCGCGAGCACGTCTAGGTGCTCTGCGCCCGCCCGAACGCCGGTTTTGTGGCGGCTCCCCGGCGGGCCGCCAGTCGTACAATCGAGAATGACCGAGATGTTTGTCTGAGAGAAAGAGGACTCATGGCCGATTCGCCTGCCACCGCCGCTCCCATGGGAGCCGATTTTACGGCCGAGCCTGCCAAGGTGTATTACACCAACTTGCGCACGCACGGCCGCGAGAGCCAGCTCGACAAGCTCAAGCGCCTCATCCGCCGTGCCGGCATCGAGCAGATCGACTTCGAGAATAAGTTCGTTGCCATCAAGATTCACTTTGGCGAGCTGGGGAACCTCTCCTTCCTGCGTCCCAACTATGCACGTGCCGTTGCCGACGTGGTGAAGGAGCTCGGCGGCATGCCCTTCCTCACCGACTGCAATACGCTGTACGTGGGCAGCCGCAAGAACGCGCTCGAGCACATCGATTGTGCGTACCAGAACGGTTTCACGCCGTATGCCACCGGCTGCCAGGTCATCATCGCCGACGGCCTCAAGGGTACCGACGAGACGCTCGTTCCGGTGAAAAACGGGGAGTACGTGCAGGAAGCCAAGATCGGCCACGCCCTGATGGACGCCGATATCGTGATCTCGCTTACGCATTTCAAGGGACACGAGCAGGCGGGTTTTGGCGGTTGTATGAAGAACCTCGGCATGGGAGGCGGCAGCCGCGCCGGCAAGATGGAACAGCACGCGGCTGGCAAGCCGAGTGTGGATGAGGCCAAGTGCATCGGATGCCGCGCGTGCGAGCGCATCTGCGCGCATGGCGCCGTGAGTTTCCCCACGACGCGCGAGCGCACGCTCAAGAACGGGCGTGTGGTCGAATCTCCCGTGGCGCGCATCGACCATGATCGCTGTGTGGGATGCGGACGCTGCATCGGCGCGTGCAATCAGAATGCCATCGAGCCCGATTACGGTGCCGCCGCCGACGTGCTCAACTACAAGATCGCCGAGTACACGCAGGCCGTCGTGCAGGATCGTCCGAGCTTTCACATCTCGCTCGCCATCGACGTGAGCCCCAACTGCGATTGCCATCCAGAGAATGACACGCCCATCGTGCCCGATATCGGCATGTTCGCGAGCTTCGATCCCGTGGCTATCGATCAGGCGTGCATCGACATGGCGCTCGCCATGCCCGCGATGCCCGATACCGAGCTGACCGAGATGCGTGCCAAGCTCGAGGCGGCGGGCGAGGTTCCCGAGCGCTGTGAGCACGATCACCTCAACATGACGCACCCCGATACCAATTGGCGCTCCATGATCGAGCACGGCGAGAAGATCGGCCTCGGTACGAGCGAATATGAGCTCATCGAGGTGAAGTAGCCCGGGCGTTTGGTGCCCGGGATCTGGAGCCAGGGGCTCGGGTTCCGAGCCGGGATCTTGGACCTGAAGACATGGAGATGGTCGTGATTTGCCTGGCTGTTGCACGGAGGCAAATCACGACCGCTTCTGGGTGAGATGACATGGGCTCTGCCGTTTGCGGAGGGACCGGCGTTTGCGGTGGGCGGCGTTTGCGGGGGGACCGGCGTTGGGGGTGCCCGGCGTTTGCAGAGCGCCCGACCGGGCTTTCTGAGACGCTATTCTTCGCGGTCGAACTCCTCGTTCGCGTCGAGGGGGCGTCCGGAATAGTTCACATGCTCGGTCACGGCCCCCATGTCACCGGTTTCGATGAAGCGACAGGCCGCCTGGGCGTAATCGTCCAAGGCGCGGTCAAAGACATCGGGGAATGCCTCGGTGCTCTCGGTCTCGGAGAACGGGTTGCGCCAGGGCTTGTGCTCCAGGTTGCCGCATGCGGAGGGGGTTTCGGTGGTGATGCGGTGGGCGAGGGACTGCAGCAGGGAGTAGTCGCTCACCAGGCTCTCGAGGCGACCGAGCACATCGGAGCGCATGGACCCCGCGGGTTCGATCAGGCGGTAGACGAGCTGCATGTCCGCCACGGCCCCGCCGTATTCGTTGGCGGCAACATCCATGCCGTAGACGCTCTTTGCCATGAAGCTCACGAGCGCTCCGGCGACCTTGTCGATGCGCGGATTGCTGGAGACCTCGCCCACGGGCGGGAATTCGGCGATAGTGGCGCCGTTGCGTTTGAGCTGCAGCATGAGCAGGTCGAGGTCGCTCTCGATCACGGCGTGCACTTGGCTGCCGGCGCCGGTGAGGTCGGGGTCAGCCTCCTGGATGCCCCACTGCTGCGCGTAGACGAAGGGGTGCGCGTTGCGGTCGAGCACGTAGTGGGAGAGCATGCCCAGCGTCCAGGCGCGGCCCACACCGGAATCGGAGGGCTGCAGGCGCGAGACGCCTTCGCGCAGCGCGGCGAACTGGCGGGACATGCGGCTGCGGTGCATGACGCGTGCGAGCTCCATACAGGTCCCCATGTTCGGGGTCCTGAAGCGGAAGAAGAACGGGTCGGGGCCCTGGTTGGCGAGCAGGAACGCAGCGAGCTCGTCCTCATTCGTGATGATTCCCTCGGGCAGGCGCTCGATGCTCTCCTCGCCGAACAGGCGATGGGTGATCAATGCGGGCATGCGTGTCTCCTTTGAAGTGCGTGCAACTGTCGCATATTATGCCCAGCTTTCGGGCTGGATTTCGGGGCGGCGTCCGACCCGGCTTTCGAGGTCGGATTTCGCAGTATCGAAATGGTTTCGAAATGCAAAACGTTGCGCTTACCTGCGAAAATAAGGTATAACAAGCACTTGTCACATATATCGAGGGGGGAATGCATGGCAAATATGATCGAAATCCGCGGCCTGAACAAATATTTCGGCGACCTTCACGTCCTGAAGGACATTGACCTCACGGTCGAAGAAGGGGAGAAGGTCGTCATCATCGGCCCGTCCGGCTCCGGTAAGTCGACGCTCATCCGCTGTGTGGACTATCTCGAGGAGCCCACTAGTGGCGAGGTCATCATCGACGGCACGCCGCTTACCAAGAAGAACCACCTGGAGATGGCCCGCACGTACAGCTCCATGGTGTTCCAGCAGTTCAACCTGTATCCCAATATGACGGTGCTCGGCAACCTCACGCTCGCACCCATCAAGCTGCAGAAGAAGTCCAAGGAGGAGGCGACTCAGGCCGCCATGGTCGCGCTCAAGCGCGTCGGCCTGGCGCACAAGGCCGGCGAGTTTCCCCAGAACCTCTCCGGCGGCCAGCAGCAGCGCGTCGCCATCGCCCGCGCGCTGTGCACCAAGCAGCCGATCATCCTGTTCGACGAGCCGACCTCCGCTCTCGATCCCGAGATGGTCCAGGAGGTCCTCGACGTCATGATCGAGCTCGCACAGGAGAACATCACCATGATCTGCGTGACGCATGAGATGGGCTTCGCGCGCCAGGTCGCCGACCGCGTCATCTTCATGGACGATGGTCACATCCTGGAGCAGGGCTCCCCGGAGCACTTCTTCGAGAACCCCGAGAACCCCCGCTGTCGCGACTTCCTCGCGAAGATCCTGCATTAGAGCGAGGGGATGCAAATGCGATATAAGAAGGAACTCATGCGGGCTCCCGGCGACGGAACCCGCTTCGCCGCCTCGCCATTCGCCCCTGGTGCCGACGGCAGGTGCCCGAGCCGTCGATCGGTGCTTCGGGGTCTTGTCGCCACGGCGGCCCTTGCGGGGGCGGGCGTCCTTGCCGGCTGCGGTGCCGGTGCGGGCTCCGAAACCGGTTCTGCGCCGGCGAGCGCCCCCGGCTCTAAGCTCGCCGCCATCAAGGCGCGTGGGAAGCTCAACGCTGGTGTGAAGAAGGACGTTCCCGGATACGGATACTACGACCCCGCCGCCCGCACCTATGCGGGCATGGAGATCGACCTGTGCTATCAGATCGCGGCGGCTGTCTTCGACATGACCTATGACGAGGCGCGTGAGCGCGAACTTGTCTCCTTTACCGACGTCACGCCCAAGACCCGCGGTCCGCTCATCGACAACGATCAGCTCGACGTGGTGTGCGCGACCTACACCATCACGCCCGAGCGCATTGAGAGCTGGGACTTCTCCACGCCCTACCGCACGGACTACGTGGGCCTCATGGTGAAGAAGCGCAGCGGCTTCACGCGCATCGCCGACCTCGACGGGCGAATCATCGGTGTGAGCCAGGGCGCGACCACCCAGGGCCTCATCGAGCAGATGCTCAAGGACGAGGGTATCGATGCGCGCCCCGAGTTCCTCGCGTTCTCGGGGTACCCCATCATCAAGAGCTCGCTGGATGCGGGCAATATCGATTGCTTCGCCATGGACCGCTCCACGCTGGCCGGATACATGAACGAGACGGTCGAGCTGCTCGAGCCCGAGGTGAAGTTCGGCGAGCAGAACTACGGCGTTGCCACCAAGAAGGGCAGCGACCTGTCCACGGTCGTGGACGAGTGCGTGCGCGCTTGCGCGGCGAGCGGCTGGCTCGATGCCGAGATCGAGAAGTGGGGGTTGGTGTAAATGCTCGAGGGACTGCTCGATCCCCGGCGCTGGGCGCTGACATTTGAGAATATGGGGCCGTTTTGGGAGGGCTTCGGCGTGACCCTCAAGGTCGTCGCCGCGGGCCTGGCCCTGGCCTTGCTGCTGGGTACGTTGCTTGGCGTGTTCTCCACCACGCGTTCGCGTATCTTGCGCGGCATCTCCCGCGTGTACGTCGAGTTCTATCAGAACACGCCGCTGCCGGTGCAGGTGCTGTTCATGTACATGGCCGGCCCGCAGTTCCTGCAGGTCATGACGGGCGCTGCCCAGCCCGTGCGCATCGCGCCGTTCGTGTTGGGCGCTCTTGGCGTGGGCCTCTATCACGCGGCGTATGTGGCCGAGGTCATCCGCACGGGCATCGAGGCCGTGCCGCGCGGTCAAATGGAGGCCGCTCAGAGCCAGGGCTTCTCGCGCCTGCAGACCTACGCCTACATCGTGCTGCCCCAGACGTTCAAGATCATCTTGCCGCCCCTGTGCAACCAGGCGCTCAACCTGGTGAAGAACACCTCTGTGCTGGCGCTGGTGGCCGGCGGTGACCTTATGTACCGCTCCGACAACTTCGTGAGTCTGTACGGGTTCCTGCAGGGCTATATCGTCTGCTGTCTCATGTACTTCATCATCTGCTTCCCGATCGCCATGCTCGGCCAGTGGCTCGAGCGCCGCAGCAAGGCCCGCCCGCGCGCCAAGGTCATCCCCGGTGTGACGGATGCGGCGGGGTCTTCGCCCGAGGGTGCTGTACGGCCTGCGACCGCTGGAAAGGAGGCGTAAGCGATGGAGATCTTCAACGCGACGAACCTCGTCTACATCCTGGGCGGCTTTATCAAGACCATCGAGATCTCGGTGCTGTCCATCATCTGCTCCGTCGTGGTCGGCACGGCGCTCGCACTCGTCAAGAGCTACGGCCCCCGTCCCTGCCGTTGGCTCGTGAGCGCCTACATCGAGCTGTTCCGCTGCACGCCCAACCTGCTGTGGATCCTGTTCATCTACTTCACCGTGCAGGGCATCGACATCTTCATTTCGACGCTCGCGTTCACGTTGTTCACGAGCGCCGTCATGGCCGAGATCGTGCGTGCGGGCCTGAACGCCGTGCCCGCCGGGCAGTTCGAGGCGGCGCAGAGCCAGGGTTTTGGCTTCTTTGCCACGATGCGCTACATCATTCTGCCGCAGACTTTCCGCATCATCACGCCCGCACTGTTCGGTCAGTGCACGACGGTCATCAAGGACAGCTCCTACCTGTCCGGTATCAACGTTGCCGAGTTCATGTACACCACCAATGTCGTGATGGCTCATGCCGTCTCGCTCGACCAGGTGCTCATGCTGTACGGCTTCGTGTTCGCGCTGTATTTTGCCCTGAACTTCGGCATCTCGCTGCTGGTTCGTCGTTATCAGCGCAAGGTTGCGGCCGCATAGGGCCAAAAGAGGCGTCGCCGGCCCATGAGGGTGGGCGGCGCATTTTCTACGGTGCCCGCGCCATGGGCCCGTTTCCGCCGACCATCAAACGCAAACCCTTCGTACCCGGGAGGTAGCAATGGGTTTTCTGAAAGATATGCACGAGCGCAGGATCGCGGCGGCGCAGGAGGTGCGCGCCGGTCAGCCCGTCGTGATCACCATCGCGCGCGATTACGGTGCCGAGGGCCACGAGATCGGCAAGATGCTCTCCATGGAGTTGGGCATCCCGCTTTACGATAACGAGTTGCTGGTCCGTTCCGCTGCGCGCAGCGGCGAGGCGCTCGACAAGGTGGCCGCCTACGACGAGCGTATGGCTGCCGAGTTCATGGCGTTCCTGCCCGATCGCGCGGATTCGCGCACCATTTCCGACCGCCTGTTCAAATCGATGGCCCAGGTGATCGTCGATCTTGCCGCCACGCGTAGCTGCATTATCGAGGGGCGTCTGTCCGACTACCTGCTTCGCAACAATCCCAATCACATCGCGGTGCTCGTGACCGCCCCCTTCGATGCCCGCGTCGAGATCGTGCGCGCCAAGCGCGGCCTGGACAAGCGCGCCGGTGCCAAGCTCGTGCGCGAGATGCAGCATGCCCGAGAGGCGTTTTACAAGCGCTACTCTGCCGGCAAGTGGAAGATGACGGACGGCAAAGACATCGTGGTCAACCGAGCCAAGCTTGGTCGCCAGGGGTGCGTCGACGTGATTGCCGCCGCGTATCGCTTCAAGCTCGCCGAGGTTGGTCAGGACCCCGTGTCCGTTGCCGCCGGCGAGCTCGAAACCGGGGACCTCGGATAGGCGGAGATAGACCTTAGTCATTCAGACTTAGATTTGATGACAATGTGACGCTTAAAAAACTTGAGCTGATGTGAATAGCCTTGCGCGCGGCGGGCATAACGTGAGTGTCAAACAACGGCACGCACCCCGCAGGGCGCGCGCGAGGCGTGCGGGCATAGTGCCCCACGCGTATCACGAAGGAGTGATCGAGTATGGCTATGGTTCCGTATCGTCAGGGTTATGGCGTCCTCCCCGTGTCCACCAACTCTCTGTTCGACATCTTCGACGACATGATGGACATTCCGCGCACCGCTCTCGCCACCAAGGCGTTCCCTATCGACGTCGAGGACAAGGGTGATTCCTACGAGGTCAAGGCCTATCTCACCGGCGTCACCAAGGATGATTTGGACGTCGAGCTCAATGAGGGCCGCCTGTCCATCTCCGTGACCGTCGAGGAGAAGGAGGAGGACAAGAACAAGAACTACCTCCAGCGCGAGTTCACCGCGTACTCCGCCACGCGCGGCGTCTATCTCAAGGATGCGGCTTGCGAGGGCCTGTCCGCCACGTTCGCCGACGGCGTGCTGACCGTCACGGTTCCCAAGTTCGTGGAGAAGAAGAACGTCACCAAGATCGCAATCGACTAGTGAGGTCCCGCATACTGCCTTCTTGCTACGCCCCCGGCGCCCCAATCGGCCGCCGGGGGCGTTTTGTGTGTCGGGCCCGGCCTGCTGCCGGCGTTGGAGGGCGATCGGCGGGTACCCAGTCGCGCGACGCCATGGCAGCCCCCGTCGGCCTCGGGTGCTACAGGACGGAGAAGGGGCGGTTCTGGCCGGCGGGGCGGATGTGAAGGTCGGCGGTATCGCCCGGGCGCCTGAGCGTGGCGCTCGAGCCGAGCTCGTTGTCGAGTTCGGCGCCGATGGCCGCGGCGAGCGCTCGCACCGCCAGGCTCGGCCGGTTGTTCTCCTGGGAGATGTGCATGGCCACCACATGCTCCGTGCGCTCGCTCACGAGGGCGGACAGGGCCTCGGCGGCCTGCGCATTGGAGAGGTGCCCGCGGTCGGAGGCGATGCGGTCCTGCAGGTGGCGCGGATAGGGGCCGCAGCGGAGCATCTGCGTGTCGTAATTGCTCTCAAGTGCGAGGATGCGCGCATCCGCCAGCAGCTCCATGGCGCGCGGTGGCAACATGCCCGTATCGGTGGCGTAGCCAATCGCGTCGCCCGCGCATGAGAAGCGGAATCCCACCGGGTTCACCACGTCGTGCGAGGTGGGGAAGGTCTCGATGCGCACGCCTGCGACCTCGAGGGCGTCCCCGGGGGTGAAGGTCTCAAAATCGAGGCAGCTGAGGTACTTGCGTCCATCCACCGTGCCCTCGCTGGCAAACAGGGGGCCGTTGAAGATCTTGACCCACACGGATATGCCGCTCACATGGTCGGTGTGCTCGTGCGTGAGGATGAGCGCCCGCACATCGCGCTCGTCGAGTCCCAGCTCGTGCATGCGGTCGAGGACCTTGCAGCGTGCAAAACCGTTGTCGATCATGATGAGCCCCTCGGGCCCTTCCACCAGCGCGCAGTTCCCGCGCGAGCCGCTGCCGAGGATGTGAAGGTGCAGGGCGTGCCGACGCTCGCTTTTGGCGTCTGCGCCAGGCGTGCGCTGCTCGGCTGGGGATGCGCTTGTGGAGTGGGTCATGTCTGGTCCAATCAGTACAATACAAGGCGGATGAGATGAGCGTGCCGCACGCGGTGCCGCACACGTGGAAATGACGGGCAGAATCGTCGCCGCCCGTCGCGAAAGGCGATACATGCCAACGGTTTCACAAAGATATGGGTCCGGGCACGCGCTGCATGCGCGTGCAGCGGGCGAGCGGGGGCAAGCCCTCGCGGCGCCGGTGGTCCTCATGGTATCAGGAGGTGCGGACTCAACGGCGTTGGCCTTGATGGCCTGCACCGGCGAGCTCGACATCGACGACGGGCGCGGCTGCGCCCGTATTGCCCGTGAGCGGCTGCACGTTCTGCATGTGAACCACCATCTTCGGGGTGAAGCCTCCGACGGCGACGAGGCCTTTGTGCGCGATTTGTGCGAGTGCTTGGGGCTGCCCCTGTGCGTGGAGCACGCCCACTTCGCCGATTTGGACGGGCGCAACCTCGAGGCGGCCGCGCGCGATGTGCGCTACGCCGCGGCGCGCCGCTACGTGCGCGAGCTCTCGCAGCAATCCGGCACGCCCCGCACCGCGGCGCGCATCCTCACCGCGCACACGGCGAGCGATCGCGCGGAGACGTTCTTCATGAACGCCATCAAGGGTTCGGGCGCCGCGGGCCTTTCGAGCATTCCGCGACGCCGCAACATCATCGTCCGCCCCCTGATGGACCGCACGCACGGCGAGCTTGTGCGCTATCTGCAGGTCGCCGGTCAGCCCTGGCGTGAGGATGAGAGCAATCGGGATACGAGTTACCTGCGCAACTTTGTGCGCCATCGCCTGATGCCGCTCGCCGCCGAGCGCAATCCCGGCGTGGCGCGCAGCGTGGGCGCGGCCTGCGACATCCTGGGCGATGAGGACGCCTTCATGTCCCAGCTCGCGGCGACCGCGCTGCGCAGCTGCACGCGGCGCGAAGGGGCGGGCCTCGTCGTGCTGGACGCCGCCCGCCTCGCCGCGGCAGAGGTTGCCATCGCCCGCCGCATGGTACGCCTGGCGGTGAAGAGGATCGCGCCTGAGGCCCGTTTGGAGATGCGCCATGTCGAGGCGGTGCTCGCTTGCGTGGCGGCGGGGGAGGGTTCGGTCGCCCTGCCCGAGGGCGTCGACGCGCGTATCGAGTTCGGTACGCTCTCCTTCCGCACCCCCACTGAGCGCGAGCGCGCGGCGACCGGTTGGCTGCCCGTTCCCGGCTCCATGGTCGTCGCGGGCGGTCGGGTGCTTGAGAGCGCGTTCGTCCGAGTCCCCGAGGGACACGACGCCGTCAGCCTTGCCCGTGGGCTCAGCGCCGAGGCGGGTGGCGGAACGGTGGCCGTGATCGACGCTGCGGCGCTGGGATATGCATCGCGCGACCTGCAACGACTCGCCGAGGACCAGCGTTGGGGCGCTTCGGCAGCCCAGGGAGGGACGGACGGCGTCCGCCTGTGGGTGGACGGCCCGGCGGCGGGCGACGTGATGTGCCCCTTGGGGATGCAGGGGCGTAGCAAGAAGCTCTCCGACCTCATCAACGAGGCTCGCGTCCCGCTTGCCGAGCGCGCGGGCGTCCCGGTTGTGCGCAGCTCTCCGGGGGGCGCGATCGCGTGGGTCGCGGGAGTTCGTGCGGACGAGCGCTTCAAGTGCACCCCTACTAGCTCTATGCTGGTAAAATTAACGATTCGTCCCATTGGCGACGTGTAGCGTCCCCGAATGCGGGTATGCTTCAACCATCTTGTACATGCATGTGAAAGGGAAGTCATGGAAACGATGCATCCTGATGTCGAGAAGGTCCTGTTCTCCGAGGAGGACATTGCGGATATGGTCAAGCGCCTGGGCGCTCAGATCTCCGAGGATTACAAGGGTAAGGACCTGGTCCTCATCGCCGTTCTGCGCGGTGCCGTCGTGTTCATGGGCGACCTGATGCGCGCCATCGACACCGATCTGGCCATCGACTTCATGGCCGTGTCCAGCTACGGCAACGGCACCAAGTCCTCCGGTACCGTCCGCATCATCAAGGACCTCGACATCGACATCAAGGACCGCGACGTCCTGATCGTCGAGGACATCCTCGACTCCGGCCTCACCCTCAAGTATCTCATGGCCAATCTCGCCAGCCGCGGCCCGGCCTCGCTGGAGGTCTGCACCTTCCTGTGGAAGGACGTCGAGGGCAAGCAGGCCGCCATCGATCCCAAGTACGTGGGTACCCACTGCCCGGACGAGTTCGTGGTCGGCTACGGCCTGGACTATGCCGAGCGCTACCGCAACCTGCCGTACGTGGGCATCCTCAAGCCGGAGGTCTACGCGTAGCATGACCGACTGCAACGACGAGTGCATTCTGGGCGCCGCCACCCTCATGGCCGAGGGCGGCGGCGCCGGTTCGAATGGTCAGGGCCCCACGCCTCCCGGTGGCGTGAACGGAGATCCGGCCGCCGGCGGCTCCAACCGTCCGACTGGCCCGAGCCGCACGAACTACATCTACCTTGCCATCGCCTGCATCCTCGTGGGTTCCCTTTTCTGGAATCTGGGCCGCGGGGCGGGTCTTGGCGACAAGCCCGCCGAGTTGGCCACGAGCGAGTTCGTGGCCGCCGTGGAGGCCAACCGCGTCGACGAGGCGACCTACACGGTGCTCGATGGCACGGTCGAGGGCGCCTATTGGCCCGAGGGCGAGAAGAAGACCGAGGACAACCTTGAGCGCTTCTCCTCCACCTATGTGGGTTCCGATGCCCTGGCAGAGCTCATGGCCGCCCACCCCAAGACCACGTACAAAGTGGACACCGAGGACCCCGACATGCTGATGAACCTGCTGGTGGCGATTCTGCCCACCGGCCTGCTCATCTTTGTCATGTTCTACTTCATGCGCCAGATGACCGGTGCCAACAACAAGGCGATGCAGTTCGGCAAGACGAACGCCAAGACGACCGAGGTCACGCGTCCCAACGTCAAGTTCAAGGACGTCGCCGGCATCGATGAGGCGGTTGAGGAACTCGAGGAGGTCCGCGACTTTTTGGCCGATCCCGAGCGGTTCCGCAAGCTCGGCGCCAAGATTCCGCGCGGCGTGCTGCTGGTCGGTCCCCCCGGCACCGGCAAGACCCTGCTGGCCAAGGCCGTCGCCGGCGAGGCGGGCGTGCCGTTCTTCACCATCTCCGGTTCCGAGTTCGTCGAGATGTTCGTGGGTGTGGGCGCCTCGCGCGTGCGCGACCTCTTCAAGAACGCCAAGGAGCAGTCGCCTTCGATCATCTTCATCGACGAGATCGATGCGGTCGGCCGTCAGCGCGGTGCCGGCCTGGGCGGAGGCCACGACGAGCGCGAGCAGACGCTCAACCAGCTGCTCGTCGAGATGGACGGCTTCGAGGAGAACGAGAGCGTGATCCTCATCGCCGCCACCAACCGACCCGATGTCCTCGACCCGGCGCTGCTGCGCCCGGGCCGTTTCGACCGTCAGATCACGGTGGACCGCCCCGATGTGCGCGGCCGCGAGCAGATCCTGCGCGTGCACGCCGCGAACAAGCCCCTCGACACCGATGTCAGCTTTGAGAAGCTCGCCCAGCTCACCGTTGGTTTTGCCGGCGCCGATCTGGCGAACCTCCTCAACGAGGCCGCGCTACTTACCGCCCGCCGCAACCGCTCCCTCATCTCGATGGACGAGATCGAGGAGTCCATGGAGCGCGTCATGGCGGGCCCGCAGCGCAAGAGCCGCGTGATGACCGAGACCGAGCGCCGCATCATCGCCTACCACGAGAGTGGTCACGCCCTGGTGGGTCATGTGCTCGAGAACTCCGATCCGGTGCACAAGATCTCGATCATCAGCCGAGGCCAGGCGCTCGGGTACACGATGCAGCTGCCCGCCGAGGACCACTTCCTCAAGTCTCGCCGCGAGATGCTCGACGACCTCGCCGTGTTCCTGGGCGGCCGTGTTGCCGAGGAGCTCATGTGCGACGACATCACCTCCGGTGCGAGCAACGATCTGGAGCGCGCCACCAAGATGGCCCGCGAGATGGTCACGCGCTTAGGGATGAGCGATGAGCTCGGTACGCAGGTGTTCGGCGAGGCGCAGCACCAGGTGTTCCTGGGTCGCGATTACGCCGACCATCAGGACTACTCCGAGGAGACGGCGCGCCGCATCGACGCCGAGGTCCAGCGCATCATGCGCGAGGCCCACGAGCGCGCGGTGGAGATCATCTCCGCCCGGCGCGAGCAGATGGACCTCATGGCCCGCGTCCTGCTCGAGCGCGAGACGGTCGAGGGCGATGCCGTGACCGCCCTGCTCGACAATGAGTGGGATGCCTACCTTGAGCGCGAGGGCGATATCGTCGCCGCCAAGGAGGCCCGCAACGACGCTGCCGCCAACGGTGCCGATCCGGCCGTGGTGGATGCCGAGCGCGCCCGTCGCGCCAAGCCGCGCCAGAGCGACGAGGAAATCGCCGCAGAGGCCGCCGCGTTCGCGCAAGCTGCCGTCGCGGGGGATCGAAATCCCGGGGGCGACGAGGATGCCGAGTGTGGTGCGGATGCCGAGTCCGACGAGGGCGCCGAATGTCCCCGGAGCGATTCGTAATTTATCGATGTGACACAATGTGCTGGCGGTGCGATATGTGCCCGCCAGCACATTGCTTTTGCCTGCGCCAAAATGCCCATATCTGCATCCGCATCGTCTGCGATTGCACCGGCTTTCTCCATGGACGGCCTAAATTGCCTATGGGAATCCGATATATGGCGGGTGTCAAAAAGAAGACAAGCATAGGCAAATGCACTGGTCCATGGATAATGATTCAAGCGAGAGAGTAGATTCGAAGATCGGAGTGCCCGTGGCCGGATTTTTCGCACGTGCGAAGCGGACCATGCGTCAGAAACGTCAAAACGAGCCCATGGTCTTTTACCTGTACTTCATATTGCGCGCCCTCGTGCTCATCACGCTTGTGCGCTCGGCGTTTATCGGCCATTACGAGCACATGATGCTGTGCGTCCTCACCCTTGTGCTTCTGCTGGTGCCGTCCTTCCTTGAGCACACCCTCGATATCGAACTGCCCGACCTGCTCGAGTCGATCATCTTGCTGTTCATCTTCGCCGCGGAGATCTTGGGCGAGATTGACGCCTTTTACATCAGCATCCCGTTTTGGGACACGATCTTGCATACGACCTGGGGATTCATGTGTGCGGGTATCGGCTTTGCGCTGTTTGACATCCTGAACCGCAGCGAGAATTCCAGCATCCACCTCACGCCGCTGTATATGGCGGTTTCGGCGGTGGCGTTCTCCATGTGCATCGGTGCGTGCTGGGAGATCTTCGAGTATTTCGCCGACTGCTTCATCGGCGTCGACATGCAGAAGGACACGCTGGTCCAGGCCATCAACACCGTGTGGCTCGACCCCACCAACTCCAACGTGACCATCCCGGTGCGCGACATCGTCTCATCGCAGATCACGCTCGCTTCGGGCGAGGTCATCTCGATTCCCGGCGGCTACCTCGACATCGGTATTCACGACACCATGGCCGACCTGATCGTGAACCTCATCGGTGCGCTCGCGTTCGCCGTGCTTGGCTTCGCGTACGTGAAGACGCGCGACAACAACTCCTTTGCGGCGCGTTTCATCCCGCGCGTGCGCAAGCGCGTGTCCGAGGCTGTGGGCAAGGCCGGCTCCTCGGCGGAATAGGCTGCTCTATGATCAACGAGGCCATTCATCGTGCCCTCCGATGACTTCGGTGTCGGTGGCTGGGTGCGCGTGGGGTATTGTGTGGGGTATGAGACCGTCGTGGATTCGCTGCCTGCCGGGCAGTCGCTGATGGACGAATACCGGAGTTGAGAGAGGGGACCGTGATGGGTTATACGATTTTGGGCGATGTGCATACGCATACGCTGTACTCGCGCCACGCCTATTCGACGATCGAGGAGAACGTCCGCGCCGCTGCTGAGGCGGGTTTGGAGATTCTCGGCTCGGCCGATCACTTCAGCGGCATGCTTTATCCCGAGCAGCACCTGCGCAACTTCCAGTACTTGATCAACATGGGCGTGTGGCCGCGCACCTGGCACGGGGTCACGGTCCTGCATGGCTGCGAGGCCGACGTGGTGAGCCTCGACGGGTCGCTGTTCGGTCAGGATATCGTGGTGCATTGCGATATCACGGGGCGTGACCTGGGCGTGGAGCGCACGTTGTTCGACCGCGCCACAGGCGATGCGGATTACGTGATTGCGAGCGTGCACGATGGGTCGTTCGCCGAGGGGGCGTCGGTGTCCCAGGTGACCGATATGTACGTCGCCGCTCTGGAGCAAGAGAAGGTGTTCATCCTCGGCCACACGGGCCGCTCGGGCCTGCCCTACGATATCGACACGGTGCTGACCTGCGCCAAGAAGCGCCACAAGCTCATCGAGATAAATGAGCATTCTCTCGAGGTGGGCGATCGCTATCACGGCGTGTGCCGCACGATCGCGGAGCGTTGCGCCGAGCTCGGTGTGGGCGTGGTGGTGTCAAGTGATGCGCACGTGGCTCCGCGTATCGGACAGTTCCCCACGGTCGAGCGCATGCTCGAGGAGATCCACTTCCCCGAGGAGCTCATCATGAACCGCGGCCGCGAGCCGTTCCTGCGCGAGCTGGCCGCCGCCGGCGTGCGGGATTTGAGATAGTACCGGGGCCTGCGCGCGGTTTTGATCGCCGGTCCGTTTCGAGGCTTCCATCACAGAAACGTAAGGGTTTCGTCACATGCGCATCGCGCTCCGTTGGTATTCTTGGGCGAATGATTCTGCCCGAGGAGGGGAGGGGTGCGCATGGATGGACGGAGAGATTGCCGTAGGTCGGTGCTGCGGCGTATGCTGCGGCGGTTGCCGTGCGCCCTGCTTGCCTTGGGCCTGACGGCGACGCTCGGGTCTGCCGGGGTCCTCGCCACCCGTCGCGCGCAAGAGCTCACGGGGCGCGGCGCCGTGGAGCAGCCCAGATTGAATGCTGCGTATGCGCAGGGGAGTGAGGGTCCGGCGCCCGAGGCCGAGACCGCGCATCCCGCGCGCTTTGCGACCAATCTTACCTACACGAGTCTTGACGCCCCAGACGACGGTTCGGCGGTCGCCCGCGTGACGTGGGATGATGCGTGGTTTTCCGCCGATGAGGGCGACTACAATCATGAGCTCGCCCAAACATCGTCGGTACTTGCCGCGCTCGCTTACTCGGAGTCGGGTTATTACCAGGCGCGTGAGAACCACCCGCCGTATATGGAGAATGCCCTTGCCTCTCTGGGGTTTGGCGAGGTTTCCACCGAGTCGTACCGCTATCGCAGCAAGGTTGTCGACGAGGTGCTTGACCTGGCGACGGGCGATGCCGATGGTGCGGCGTACACGATCGCCCGCAAGCGTCTGGGTTCCGGGCACGACGGTCCTGCGCGCGACCTCATCCTGGTGAGTGCGCGGGGCAGCTACGGCTCGGAATGGCTGAGCAACCTCGATATGTCTCGGGACGAGGCCGGCGACCATGGCGGCTACGTGCGCGCTGCGCGTGAAATCGGGGCGGAGGTCGTCTCCTGGGCCGAGGAGTCGCGCGCGCTTGGCGCAGAAGTGTCGGTTCTGCTGGTGGGCCATAGCCGTGGCGGCGCCATCGCGAACCTCGTAGCTGCTGAGCTCGACGATCTTCGTGCACAGGCGGGTGATGCGGCATCCTTCGGTCCCGTGTATGCTTACACGTTCGCTGCCCCGGCGACCACCCTCGCCTCAGATGCGCGCTCGGAGCGCTACGGCAACATCTTCAATATCGCCAACCCTTCGGACATCATGCCCTACCTGCCGCTTTCGGCCTGGGGATACGAGCGTTACGGCGTCGACCTCGAGCTTCCGAGTGTTGGCTGTGCGGATTTCGATCGCCTCGAGGACGAGATGCGCGCCGTGTATCGCGAGTCGGTTGGGGTGGAATGTTCCGCCGATGCCGCCGACGTGCTCATTGCCCGCACGGTTTGCAACAACATTGCCGCGGCGGTGGGTTCTGCCGAAGAACTCGTTACCCCTGTTGGCGCGCTCACGGCATTCCGATTGCTGGCAACGCACGTCGATCCCGTGCGGATCCTCTACAGCCATTATCCCAGCACGTACATCGCGTGGATGTCCGTCATCGACGAGTCTCAATTGGGGACAGGTACAAATTGAGACATTTCTGGGCGGTGTGGCCGGAATAGCCCGAAATCGCCCGAGGTACCAGCCCCTCTCGCAATGTCTCAATTTGTACCTGTCCCCAATTGAGACATCAGGGGCGTATGAGGATGGCGACGGTTTCGACGTGCTCGGTGTGGGGGAACAGGTCCACGGGCGTCAGGCGCTCAAGGCGGTAGCCGGCGCGTCCGAGATGCTCGAGATCGCGCACCTGCGTGTGGGGGTTGCAGCTGATGTAGACGATGCGTCGCGGTGCGAGTGAGGATGCCGCGTCGAGGAACTCGGGCGTCGACCCGGCGCGCGGCGGGTCCATCACCAACACGTCGACATGGTCGCCTCGATGAGCTGCCTCGAGCATGTATTCCGTGGCGTCCCGAGCGATGAAAGACGAGGTCGCACCCAGGTCGTTGAGCTCGGCATTGCGCACGGCGTCCCGTACGCCCTCGGGATTGCGCTCGACGCCGGTCAGGGCGATGTCGAACCCCTGCTTGCGCGCCGCCGCCGTTGCAGCAAGGCCGATGGTGCCGCTGCCGCAATAGGTGTCGAGGACGGCATCGGGGCCGGTGAGGCCCATGCCGTCGATTGCGAGCTGGTAGAGCACCTCGGTCTGCTGTGGGTTGACCTGGTAAAACGAGACGGGTGAGATTTCGAACGTGCAGTCGAGGAGACGATCGGTCATGCGCTCGCGGCCCGCAAGGATACGTGTCTGACCGCCGAGGATGGCGTTGGTGACGCGGGGATTGACGTTTTGCGCCACGGTCACGAGTTCGGGATGGGATTCGATCAGGCGGCACGCAAGTTCGTCGAGGCGGTCGACCTCGAGGCTGCGCGTGACGAGCGTGAGCATCGATTCGTCCGTGCGCCAGCCGCAGCGGAGTACAGCGTAGCGGAGCTGACCGCAGCGGCGGTCTTCGTCATATGCGGGGATGCCGAGTTCGGTGGCCAGATGTGCGACGTCGTTGAGCAGTTCGCGTGCCCCGGGCGCCTCGACGGCGCATGCGGGACAGTCGACGATATTGTGCGTACCGCGGGCGAAAAACCCTCCGTGCACCGAGCCGTCCGCGGCGGGTGCGAAGGGGGTGGCTGCCTTGTGGCGGAACGCCCGCGGTGCGGCGAGCGGGGCGTCGGCTACGGTCACGGGCCCGCTTTCGCGCGAAGATCCCATACCGAGCACCGGCTCGATCTGCGCATCCCAGTCGAATTGCGCGATAAGCGGTTCGAAGAGCTCACGCATGGCCGTATGCTTGCGCGCAAGTTGCTTGCGGTAGGGAAGGCCGAGCCATGCGCAACCACCGCAGCTGTGCATGATGGGGCACGGGGCCCCGGCGTCGGGGCGCTTGGCGGTGGCTTTCTTGGGCATGGCGGGGTCCTTCGCTCGGGGTGTTCTGCTCGCTATGGTACCCGAGCTGCGAACGCACGGCTTGGCGGGTTCGCCCAAACCATATATCTCCGATTTGGGCGATCGGGGGAGCACCGCTTTGAAGTGCCCTGTCGCCGCATGTCGAAACATCCGGGAAATCTCATGGTGATCGGTTGCACTCCATCAAACTAAAGTGTTATCCTTCCAATCGCCGACAATGGCACTTTAGTTAAGTAAAGTGAAATGAAGGGAACAGATCATGAAGAAGAACGAGCAGAACATGCAGGGCAACCTCGCGAGCATCTCCGGCGCTATGCCCGAGACGGGCTCCGTCGGGTCCGGGACCCCACGAAAATGCGGCATGACGCGGCGGTCGCTGGTAGCCGGCGCGGCGTCCGCCGTTATGGCGTTGGCGCTGCTCGCGGGATGCGGCGCAACTCCCAAGGCGACCGATGCCGGGTCCGCCCCTAAGACGGCGGAGGACACCTCCGCCGCAGCGACATCCAAGCTGATTGTCGGTTTCGACCAGGCGTATCCGCCCTACGGCTATGTGGGTGACGATGGCGAGTACACCGGCTTCGACCTCGACCTCGCCCGTGCGGTCGCCGACGAGCTCGACTGGGAGGTCCAGCTGGAGGCGATCGACTGGGAGGCCAAGGACGCCCTGATGGATTCCGGGGCCATCAACTGCATTTGGAACGGCTTTACCATGGAGGGTCGTGAGGACGACTACACCTTCTCCGACCCGTATATGCTGAACGCTCAGGTCATCGTGGTTCGCGCTGACAGCGGGATCTCCGATCGCGCCGGCCTGGCCGGGAAGACCGTGGTGACGCAGATCGACTCCGCCGCCGAGGAAGTGCTCGAGGGCGACGCCGCCGACCTCGCTGCCACGTTCGCCTCGCTCGAGACCATCGGTGAGTACAACACCGCGTTCATGCAGCTCGAGTCGGGCGCCGTGGATGCCGTGGCCTGCGATTTGTCCATTGCCCGCTATCAGATGTCCGCAAAGCCCGATGCGTATCTCATGCTCGACGAGTATCTCTCCGAGGAGAACTACGCCGTCGGCTTCAAGAAGGGCGACACCGCCACGGCCAAGAAGGTGACCGAGGCGCTGAAGAAGCTGTACAAGGACGGCACGGTTGAGCAGATCGCGGCCAAGTACGCCGATCAGGGCCTGACCATGGACAACTGGCAGATCAAGTAAGTGGTGCTCAGCATGGCGCGCCCGAGGTGCATGTGCCCGGGCGCGCCTTTTGCGCGCGTGCCAGGCCCGTTGGGAAAGGACGATATTCAGGTGGATATCACGACCATGATGCAGATGCTGGGCGAGGGTTTCATCACCAGCTTGCAGATCTTCGCGCTCACGCTCGTCGGCGCCTTGCCGCTCGGTGTCGTGGTGGTGGCACTGCGCATGTGCCGATTCGCGCCGGTGCGCCTCATCGCGCGGGCCTACATTTCGGTGATGCGAGGCACGCCCCTCATGCTCCAGATGTTCGCCATCTATTTCATGCCGTTCTACGTCTTTGGCGTCCAACTCACGCCGTCGTCGAAGTGGCAAGCAGCGGTCTTCGCGTTCATCGTGAACTACGCCGCGTATTTCGCCGAGATTTATCGCTCCGGCCTGCAGTCCGTCCCGCGTGGGCAGTATGAGGCCGCCGAGGTCCTGGGGTACTCCAAATTCCAGACGCTCGTGCACATCGTCGTGCCGCAGGTGGTCAAGCGAATCATGCCGGCCATCGGCAACGAGGTGATCACGCTGGTCAAGGACACGTCGCTCGCCTTCGCCATCGGTGTCGGGGAGATGTTCTCCACGGCAAAGGCGCTTGTCGCCTCGCAGGTGAGCATGGTTCCGTTCGTCATCGCGGCTGCCATCTACTGGGCGTTCAACTTCGCGGTGGAACTCGTGCTCGGCTCCATCGAGAAGCGCCTCGCTTACTATCGCGATTAGCGGGTAAGCCCGTAATTGCTGTTCACCGCGGTATGCGGCTCCGTGCAGCTGACGCCGTGCATCTATTTGAAGGGTGGCTCTCATGCCCGCTGTCGTTTCAATCAAGAACGCGCGCAAGTCCTTTGGGGGGGTTGAGGTCCTGCGCGATATCTCTCTGGAGGTCGCTCGTGGCGAGGTCGTCGCGGTCATCGGGCCGTCGGGCGGCGGTAAGTCGACGCTTCTGCGCTGTATGACGCTGCTCGAGACGCTCGACGCCGGTGGGCTGTCGTACGGCGAGGTGGATGCGGCGGTGCCGGGGGAGGACGGTGCGAGCGTGTACGCGAAGGGCGATGCGCTCAAGCGCGCCCGGGGCAGGTTCGGCCTGGTGTTTCAGAACTACAACCTGTTTCCGCATTTCACGGTGATGCGCAATATCGTGGACGCGCCGATTCGCGTGCAGCGTCGTGACCGCGCCGAGGTGGAGCAGCGGGCCCGGGAGCTGATCGAGCGCATGGGCCTCGAGGGTTGTGAGGACAAGGTCCCCTGCCAGCTTTCCGGCGGGCAGCAGCAGCGCGTGGCAATTGCCCGGGCCTTGGCCATGGACCCCGAGGTCATCTTCTTCGACGAGCCCACCAGCGCGCTGGACCCCGAGCTCACTGCCGGGGTGCTGCGGGTGATCCGCGGGCTCGCGGCCGAGGACATGACGATGGTCGTCGTCACGCATGAGATGGACTTTGCGCGCGAGGTCGCCGACCGCGTGGTGTTCATGGACGGCGGTGTGATTGTGGAGGAGGGGCCGGCGGAGCAAGTGCTCGACAACCCGTGTGAGGATCGTACCCGTGCATTCCTCGCCCGCATCGAGAAGTGACGAAAGCCGATTGCTCCGGTCCGCTCACGGGAGTGGACGGTTGGGTCCGTGCGCTTTGGTAGCATGGGGAAAGCCGAAAAGCCCGCCCATGCGGTGGGAGATTGGGAGTGTGGACCATGTCGGACAAGCTTTTCAAGTTGCCCCTCTTCGCCAAGACGCAGCAGCTCCAGTCCATACCCGGTGAGGATGCCAAGCGCGTGTTCATGATCACCGAGGCGATCAAGCCCCAGCCCGAAAAGAGCATGGGCTACCTGGTTGAACAGGTGAGTGGTCGCCAGGTGAGGATCCATGCGTGGCTCGCCATCGGCGGCGCCATCTTCACATGTGACGAGCCAATCGCGGCGCGCCCCGAGCGCAACCCCGATGCCGGTATGGCCAAGGACGATGACGGTGGCATTTTCTTCTTTGTCCGCGCCGAGGGCAGGCCCGTGAAGGCCGCCCACTTCACGCAGCGCGAGAAGGACGGGCGCCTCACCGTTTCCAGCAGCATGAACGACCTTGGGCCCTACGGAACGGGGTCGCACGACATCGACGTGATGGGCGCCGCCTGCTATCTGACGCAGTGGATGCTCCCGCGCGAGCACGGCGAATCGATGCCGACCCTGACCGTCGCCGATATCCTGGACACCCTGCTCGAATCCTCTTATCCCGACGCGCTCGACGCCCTGGTCTATCGTGGGGGCAAGGAGGGCGCGAGCGGCTTCGAGCGGTATGCCTCGCGCTCCCTGGCACAGGCCGGTGCCGAGCTCGTACGCCCTATCGCGGCGACGCGAGACATCGATATTCGCCGCCTGAGCTCGACGGGGCTGTTCTGGACGGGATGTGACAAACGCGAGCTCACCGATGAGCAGATCGATACCATCCAAGCCGTGGAGGGTGCGCTCAACCGCCTGGTGTTCGCGGAGCACTGCCTGGGCGAAGATTCGTCGCCGATGGTGGGAGGCCTGACCGAGGGCGCGTGCGAGCGTGCCGCACTTTCATCGTTGTGCTCGTTTGCATCGGTTGCGGAACGCCTGATGCGCGGATGCGACCGCAAGAGCGACTATATGGAGCTCGCCGGTGCCCAGGCGAGCCGTGGCGGTGAGTGGGACCTGCGCACGCGCTTCGCGGTGGCGGCAGAGGGCCTGCGTGCGCCCTTCAACTTCGATTACGCCTTCAACTGCGACGCCGCCTCCGGCGTGTTCGCGGTTCAGGCGACTGTCCCCGTGGCCGGGGCGTTCCCCTTCCAAAGCGAAGCGGAACGCAACGACGCACGCGCCGCGTATTCACTGCGTCTTGCCATGGCGCTTGCGGCGGTGGCCTTCGGTGCGGGCGTCGGGGTGGTGCGCGCTATCGTGACGGTGCGCGAGCGCAACATCGACGGGCCCGCGATCGTCTCGCTCGAGTTCAGCCGCCAATTGTTCACCATGCAGCTCATGCCCGCCCTGCAGTCCGGCGCCATTCTCGAGGCTTCACTTTCGCCGGGGGAGCTTATCGAGGCCTTCTCGCCTCGTGCGTTGCACATGGAGACGGGCGAGCTGGGCGCGCTGCTGCCCATCGAGCCGATCGAGGCGCCCCTGCCCGATCGCTCGATCAAGATGGCCGAGGACACGCGCCCGTTGCCTGCCTCCCTGGTCGAGCCCCTGCGTGCGGACCTCGTGCGCGATCTCGATATCTTCGATACGGGCGACGACCCGCTGCGCGATCGTTATCGCGAGATCTCCGACCGCGTCCGCGAGGCCTCGGCGCCCGAGGAGGAGGCGCCCGTCGCCAGCGAGCTGGCCGACCTGATCGCCGCTTATGACGCCGCCGAGATGCTCGAGGAGAGCGCGGCCCGGCCGCTGTATTGCGTGAACATGATCTCGCGCATTATCGTGAGCGAGCATGACGATGGCCCGCGGACGCGCTTCCGCAAGATTCCCGATACCATGTTCGACGCGCGTTCGATGCTGTGCCGCATATATCGCGAGCAGGGCAACCTCGAAGATGCGATTCGTTTGGGCGAGGAGCTCGTCCGCCTTGCCCCGACCTCCTTTACGGCTTACCATTCGCTGGCCCTCGCCCTGCGCGAGGCCGATCGCATGGGGGACGCGGTGCGCGCGCTCCTGGATGGCCTGACCGTCGCCGCCGACCCCACCGATATCGCCTGCGCGTATTACCGATTGGGCTTCTACTTCTGGCAGGGCGGCGACCCCTCGCTCGGCTTGGCCTGCTACGCCATGGTGAAGCCCGGCACGTATTTCTACGGCGAGGCGCAGTCCGAGATGCAGGAGCTCATGCAGCAGAGCCACCTGAGCCGTCGTCCGGACCTTGACGAGGCCCGGGCTCTCCTGCGCGCCGACGGCGTCCCGGTGGCTCCCGTACCGCAGCTGGGCGAGATGGCCGCCAAGGCTGGCATCGCCCTGGTCGACGCCGGTATGTTTGACGCGGCGCATTCGCTCGTGCACTTCCTCTCGAGTTTGGATGTCGCGCCCAACAGCTTCGACGTGCTCGCCTCGGTCCGCCGCTCCCTCGTGCAATAGTCCCAATCGGGGACAGGTACAAATTGAGTCATTTCGCCACGGTAACGCCGGCCGCCCAGATGACGGGCGGCCGGCGTCGTGTTGTTGGCAGGCGTAATTCGCGTCTGTCCCCAAGCGAGGTGTTTCCACGCAAGCCGCCCGCGGCGCCCGTGCCCACGCTTGCCGATGGGCGTGCAATTGCATCCCCACGCGGGGGTAGGCTCAGGCCATACGGCTGTCGTGCGGGGATGCACAAGGCACCTCGCACGCATTTTCGGCGCGAATATCTCGCGCTGGGAAAGGGAGGTGTCCCATGGGTGCACCCAAGACTGGCAATGTGAGGAACGTGGTGCTCGTAGGCCAAGGCGGGGTGGGCAAGACCTCGCTCGCGGAGGCCATGCTCCACCTTTCCGGCAAGACCGCCCGCCTGGGCGGCCACGACGGCACCAAGCCCACGCTCGACTACGACGCCGAAGAGGTCAAGCGCGAGTTCTCGATCTCGACCGCCATCGCCCCGATCGACTGGAAGGGCGCACGCATCAACGTGCTCGACGCCCCCTGCTATCCCGATTTCATCGGCGATGCCTATGCGGCCATGAGCGTATGCGAGACCGCCCTGTTCGTGGTCGATGCCGCCGAGGGCCCGCAGCCCACCACCGTCAAGCTTTGGTACGCCGCCGAGGACCTGCGCCTCGCCCGCGCCGTGTTCGTCAATCGCGTGGACAAGGAGAACGCCGACTTCGATATGTGCCTCGACATGCTGCGCGAACGCTTTGGCATGCGCTTGGGCGCCGTCACGCTGCCCTGGGGCACTGGCGAGGATTTCAACGGCATCATCGACCTCGTTCGCATGAAGGCCCGTCATTGCGACGGCACCAAGCAGACCGAGACCGAGATCCCCGAGGAGTACCGCGCTGCCGCCGAGGCCGCGCATGAGACGCTTTGCGAACTCGTGGCTGAGGCCGACGACGAGCTCATGGAGAAGTACCTCGAGGGCGAGTCCCTCACCCAGGAGGAGGTCGAGGGCCTGCTCGCCAAGGCCATCGCGCACCGTCTGTTCGTCCCCGTGTTCGCCGGTTCCTGCGTGAAGGAGCAAGGCGTGAACTCCCTCATGGACGACGTTGCCACCTACTTCCCCGCGCCCACCGACTACGGCGAGATGCCGCTCATCGACGGTGACACCCTCAAGATCTCCTCCGAGGACGATCGCCCCGTGGTCTTCGACTTCAAGACCCTGAACGACGCCCAGCAGGGCCGCCTGTCCTTCCTCAAGGTGCTCACCGGCACCATCGAGCCGGGCATGGAGCTCGTCAACGCCCGTACCCGCAAGGGCGAGCGCCTGGCGCACCTGTACGTGATGTGCGGCCGCGAGATGACCGAGGTCGGTCATGCCTACGCGGGCGATATCGTCGTCGTTCCCAAGATGTCCGCCGAGACCGGCGATACCCTATCCGTGACCGGCAAGGTCGAGGCCGCCGCGTTCAAGTTCCCCAACTCCCAGTACCGCATCGCCATCGAGGCCGAGAATCGCTCCGACGAGGATAAGCTGTTCACCTTCATCGAGAAGGCCTGCGAGGCCGACCCGACCATGAGCATCGACCGCGACGAGGAGACGGCCCAGACCGTGATCTCAGCTGTTGGTGAGGCGCAGGTATCCGTGCTGCTCAATCGTCTTGAGGATCGCACCAAGGTCGCCGCGCACATCGTGCCGCTGCGTATTCCGTATCGCGAGACCATCCGTCGCGTGGCCTCCGCCCAGGGTCGTCATAAGAAGCAGACCGGCGGCGCCGGCCAGTTCGGCGATTGCTACCTGCGCGTCGAGCCGCTGCTCGACGGCACCGAGTATGAGTTCGTCGACGAGGTCGTGGGCGGTCGCATCCCGCGCGCACTCATCCCCGCCGTGGATAAGGGCGTCCAGGAGACCATGAGGGACGGCGTGATCGCGGGCTACCCGCTCACCGGCATCCGCGTGGCTTGCTACGATGGTTCCTATCATCCGGTCGATTCCAACGAGATGGCCTTCCGCACGGCCGCGCGCATCGGTCTCAAGAAGGCATGCGAGGACGCCGATCCCGTGGTGCTCGAACCCATGGAGAACATCACGGTGACGATTCCCGAGAGTTATGCCGGTGCGGTGATGGGTGACGTATCCGCCAGCCGCGGCCGCGTGACCGGCATGGATTCCAATGACCGCGGAGAGACCGTGGTAACCGCCACGGTGCCCTACGCCGAGCTCGTCGATTACGCCACGCGCCTGCGCTCGCTCACGCGCGGTACGGGTGACTTCACGATGGAGCCGGCCGGCTACGAGCAGGTTCCCTATGACGTGCAGCAAAAGCTCGTCGAGATCTTCGAGCACAATCGCGCCCAGGGTAGGTAGATCACGTTCGGAGCGAGCGGATCGCGCCCCGTCTTTTGCACTAGGCGCGGTTCGCCCGAAGTTTGACGTGTAAGGCCCGGTATGTCGAAAGGCATACCGGGCCTTTACATGCGGGGCGGTTGTTTATTGTCTGCCTATTCAGTTCCTTACACGGTTTCGCATGAGTCTGACGCGGTCGTTGCGGCCCTCTGATGCGTGGGCCCGAGGATTAATGGGGCATATATACACGAATGGATGGAGCAGCATGCCGCATTCCCACAGCACCGACCGCACCGGAATCTCGCGCCGCGGGTTCGTGACCCTCTCGATCGCCGGCGCGGGTGTAACCGCCGCCGCTATGACCGCGCCCGAGGCCGCCTACGCCGACGAGCCCGCCTTGGCGCCCGTGGTCGCGGATTACCCGAACCAGATCAAGATCGCTCATCTCTCCGATACGCACTTCTTCTCCAGGCGCCTGTACTCGGACTGCCCGGACTTCACAATCGCCGAGCATTCCGATCGCAAGATGTTCCGTGAGTCCGGCGACATCATCAAAAAGGCCATGGATGAGATCGTAGCCTACCAGCCCGACCTGGTGATCCTTTCCGGCGACCTTACCAAGGACGGTGAGCTCGCCTGCCATCAGGACATTCACGCGATGCTCTCCGACGCCAAAAAGCGGCTCAAGGCTGCGGGCAAGGAGACCCAATTCGCTGTCATCAACGGCAACCACGACATCAACAACGATCTGAACGGCCGCGACTTCTCCAGCGGGCTTGCCGAGCATACCGACCTGGTCGACCCCCTTGCATTCAAGGATCTCTACGCCGACTGCGGCTATGACGACGCCATCGCCATGTTCGACCAGGGCGGCTCCAAGGGCGGCAGCCTCTCCTACGTGCTCCGCCCCGTCAAGGGCGTGACCCTCATCGCCGTCGACTCCTGCAAGTACTCCACCGACCAGAACGGCCTTGATGTGGACGAGCACGTCACGTCGGGCGTGGTGGGCGAGAAGCTCCTGCAGTGGATCGAGAGCCAAGCCAAGCAGGCTCGTGCCGCCGGCGACATCGTCTTTGTGACCCAGCACCACGGTGTGGTCCCACACTTCTCCATGGAGCCGACGCTCATGGGCGAGTATCTGGTCGACAATTACGAGGAGTGCCAGCGCCGCTACGCCGATGCCGGCGTCTCTGCGGTGTTCACCGGCCATATGCACGCCAACGACATCGCCAGCATCACCACCGAGGCGGGCAACACCCTCTTCGACATCGAGACCTGCGCCACCGTGACCTATCCGAGCGACATCCGCTTCGCGACGCTCGGTTGGGAGCGCGAGAAGGGCACCGCGAACGTGCATGCCACGCTCGCGCTCGAGAGCCATCCGCTTGGCTCCGTCGATTACACCGACTTCGACAGCGGCTCCGTGACCCGTATTCCCAACATCGAGGAGTACGGTCATGAGCGCCTGCTCACAGTCGACGTGGTGAAGACCATGATCGCCGATGCCTTGGTTGCCCCGATGCTCGATCAGGCCGCGGCCAACGGCGGTGTGAAACCGCTCTTGGCTCAGCTCGCCGGTGGCCTCGGTATCGGTGACGGCACCGCTGCCGCACTTGACGGTGCGCTGTTCGGCGCCGTTTTTGGCATGCTGCCCCAGAGCGCCGACGAGGCGTTCATCGTTGAGATCCCGATTCTCGGGAGTGCGGGCATTTGGGCGAACCCCGAGAACCGGCGCGTGATGGTCCAGAAGATGGAGGCGAAGGCCGGTGTGGAGCCTTATGCGCTCACGTTCGACGCCGGCGCCATGGCTGCTGTCCAGAGCGCTCTCGTGAGCGAGCCCATGGCCGCTGCCGCAGGCTGGTCCTACTACATCAGCGCCGAGTCGCTCGCCAAGTTCCTTGTCCCCGTCTACGCGGGCCTCGACTCTCTGCTGGTTTCCGGCGGTAGAGACCAGGTCCTCGACCTGCTGCGCACCCTGGTTGAGACCCTGGTCAACCAGAAGGTCGCCGACGGGGCCAACAGCCTCTTCGACCTCATCAAGTTCGCCTACGGCGACCATCTGCACGGCGACGAGACCTGTCCCGCGTGGGTCGAGACCGCGACCGCCCAGATCAAGCTCACCGGCGACGACGCCGAGGGCAACCCTGCGGCTGACGGTTCGCTTACCAGCTTCCTGCGCGCGACCATCAACGACGAGGTGGTCCTGGATAAGCTCAACGCGCTGCTGAAGGGAATCAAGATCAACCTTAAGGACCTGCTGATCAAGGAGAAGGGCAACATCGCGATTGATATCGCGCTCGGCGCCATCAAGGACCTCGGTGCGATCTTTGGCCTGCTGGGAGGGACCCCTGGCAACATGATCCCCAATATCCCGACGCTTGCCGACCTTGCCCACGGCGCGCTGTATTCCCTCACGCACGACGAGAATCAGCTTGGTGACCGTGTGAATACGCTGGCGACCGGCTTGGTCGATCCCGATTGGAAACCCGGCGGCGGCTCCACGGGCGGTGGCGGCTCCGGCAACGGCAATGGTGGCGGTAGCGGTAGCGGCAACGGCTCCACTGGTGGCGGCAACGGTAACGGCTCCAATGGCGGCAATGGGACCGGTGGCAGCGGCAACGGCGACAGCACCGGTGGCAACGGCACCGGAGGCTCCACCGGCGGTTCTGGCAACGGTGGTTCCACCGGAGGCAGCGGTTCCACCGGTGGCGTTGGCGGCAGCGGCACAACCGGCGGCAACGGTGGCTCGAGCGGTAATGGCTTCGGCACGGGCAACGGACCCACCAGCGGCAACGGTGATTCTGCCGGTGCGATCACCGGCTCCGGCAAGCCCTCCTCGTGCAAGCTTCCCCAGACCGGTGACACCAATACCTTCGCCGCGGCTGCCCTGATGGGCCTGAGCGCTCTCGCCGCCGCCATCCACGCCGGTTCTCGCAACGAGGCGCTCGATTCCCAGGACACCGAGTAGCTCTAGGCAAAGCGCGCTCAGGTGCAAGTTCCGTCATCCATATCGGTTTCCGCGGCAAGGGGAGCTTATCCCGAATGACGAGAATTTTGGCCCAGTGAGTTGCGAGATGTGCTTCGCGCTTGGCTTATCCCGGGACGCCGAGGGCCTTGTACCCGGTGAGCCGGGGGTGTACTCCGCGCTCGGTCTACCCCAGGGTGCTGAAGGCTCCGTGCTTGGCGAGTTGCGAGATATGCTCCGCAATCGGCTTGCCTCGGACACCGAGGAACCTGGGCCAGTGTTGAGTTTATGCGCGATTGGAGGCTGTGCACGATTTATCTGCCACTGTAGGAGCTTGTGAACGATTCGTTCACAAGCTCCATTTTGTCGATACTTCTACCTGCGGAAATGATGGACCGCCAACACCCCAAATTTCGAAACCGTGCATAAGCTCCAATCGCGCATAGCCTCCAACCGCACGCGGCCTATCATCCACGGGTCCGCCGCGCACGGCCTCAGCCTTGCACGCCCGTCATTCACGGGCCCACCGCGCACGGCCTCCAGCCTTGCACGCCCATCATCCACGGGCCCGCCGCGTATGGCCTCCAACCGCACGCGGCCTATCATCCATGGGGTCGCCGCGCATAACCTCCGTCCGCATGCCGTCCATCGTTCACAACCTCCAGCCACGTGCAACCTCCAGCCACGTGCACCCTCCAACTCCACGTTGCCTGCCTTCTGCGGGGTCGTCGTGTATGGCCTCTGAATCGACAAGACTTGCAGGGAGGGTGGGCTGTCTTTTGTTCACCGCGCGGGCGGAGGGTTTGGGCATGGCGGTTTTCCGCAGGCCTTGCCTGGAACTGGCCTGAATCTGGTCTTCGTCTGCTCACGCTGGACAGATTGAGAACGGCTGCAAGCGCAGGTCACGCGGCACTTTCCAAAATTGTCTCCAACGATACGAGGCTCGTGATCGAAGATGCAGACATGAGCCTCGTGTTGTCACATAGAACTGCTTGGGCGCTACATCAGACGCCCTTGAACCCGCGTGATGTACGTGGCTCGCTGCCTGCTGAGTTCCAGACATTGGCACCGGGGCCGGTCGATATGTACCTGGTTGAGCGGGCGCGAAGGCTTCTCGTCGCGCGCGGTATCCCGTACGAGCATCTGGACAGGATGGACGTCTCGGTTCTTCGTGCATGTGATCGAAGGTCCGGTCATGGCGTCTCAGCGCATGTTTGGTCGCATCCGATACCGCCCGGCGGGTTGCTCCGACTCGATAAGGGAATCTTTGTCGTTTCGCCGTTGTTGTGCTTGCAGCAGTTGGCAGGATCGATTCCCAGGCGTGAGCTCGCCGAATGCCTGATGGAGGCGTGTGGGCGCTACGCGGTGCCGCCGAATGGTGACGCCATGGTTTCGCGTGAGCCGCTCGTCTGCGTCGACGATGTGCGTCGGCTTTGCGCGGATGCCGTGGGTCAGCGGGGTGTGAACAACCTGCGGCGGACGCTCAGATTTGTGCGTGATGGGGCGCGTTCCCCGATGGAGACAGCGTTTTTTCTGATGCTCCTGTTTCCCAGGAGGTTTGGAGGTGAGGGGATTGAGAGTCTTGAGATGGCTTATCGCATCGAGGTGGCGGGGGAGGCGCGCCTGCTGACAAGGCGTTCGCACTTCGAATGCGACGCGTATCTTCCGCAAGCGAAGGTCGATTTAGAATACAACGGAATTCTGCATGAGGAAGAGGGTCAAATCGCAGTTGATGTCGAGAGGGCGAACGCTCTGGAGGCGATGGGGTATCGAATGATGACGATCACTCGTCAGTCATTTTTTGATGGGGAGGCCTTTGGAAGACTGATGAGGGCTATTGAGCGCAGGTCGGGGCATCGGCAGGTACGCGTGGACTCGGACTTCTTGAAGCGGCAGGAGGAGCTGCGGCGGTTCATGCTCAGGAGGTATTTGGCCGAAAGCGGAGTCGCGGACGATGAGGCTGGCGCGCTTGAGGAGATGGCTTGAGCTCAGCTCTTACAGGTCGTCCACCAGGGCGGCGCTTTTGGCGTAGGCGGTGCTCTTGGCTTCGAAGAAGTCGGTCTTCACCATGTTGGCGTTCGAGTACTGGCTTACCCATGCCATGTCCGCGGGTTCAGTGCGATACCCCTCGCAGAGCTGGCCGAATCCCAACGAGCTCCAACGAAGATTGCCCAGGTACTTGATATAGCCTTCGACCATGTCGCCCGTGAGGCCGGGAATCGCATCTCCCAGCACGTACCTGCCCCAGGCGATTTCCTGGCGCACGCCCTCCTCGAGCATCTCGCGCAGCATCGTTGTGTTCTCGTTGGAAAATAGCTGCGGCTCTTCTTTCTGCAGCTCCAGGATGATGCTGCGGAACAGCCACAGGTGCGTGTTCTCGTCACGGTTGATGTAGCGGATCTCTTGCGCGCTGCCGGGCATCTTGCCCATGCGCGCGAGGTTGTAGAAGAACATGAAGCCGGAGTAGAAGTACACGCCCTCGAGGATGTAGTTCGCCATGAGGACGCGCAGGAACGTGCGGGCATCGCGGCGCTCTTGGAATTCGTTGTACAAATCGCCGATGAACGTGTTGCGCGCAAGCAGATGCTCGTCGGTCTTCCACTGGTAGAGGATCTCGTTGCGCTTGGCCGGGTCGCAGATGGTGTCGAGCATGTAGGAGTAGCTCTGTGAGTGCACGCTTTCCTGAAACGCCTGGATGGACAGGCAGAGGTTCACCTCGTTGGCGGTGATGTACTCGGCGATGTTGGGCAGGTTGGCCGACTGCAGCGAGTCGAGGAATACCAGGAAGGAGAGGATCTTGTCGTACGCGACGCGCTCGGCTTCGCTCAGGCGCGGGTAGTCCTTGACGTCTTGGGTGAGATTGATTTCCTCGGGAATCCAGAAGTTGTTCATGGCCTGGCGGTACCAGCTGGACACCCAGGGGTACTTCATGTTGTTGAAGTCGTTGAGGTTCGTAGTGTTGCCGCCGATCATGCGGCGGTCGCGCACGTCGAGGTCGCCGTTGGGGTTGAAGAGAGGCTTTTTGACGAGAGTTTGGTTGTCGGTGAGGGTCATGGTATCGCCCTTTCAGGACGGGATGGATTGGTCTGCAGACGTGTCTTTGGGCTTTTAGTATACGATACAAAACAAGAAACAGTTAGGCTATGCTAACCATCAACATATCGGTATCGAAGCCGAGAGAAACACCAGATATTGCGTTTGCGCACACAGATAGCAGGGAGAGGCAATGACGGAGACCGGCACCCCGGATGTGGGATTCATAAAGAAGCGGGACGGCCGCAGCGAGCGCTTCGATGGGGCGAAGATCGTCGAGGCGATGAGGCGCGCTTTCGAAGACGTGGCTGACGAGCAGGCCGCTGCCCGTGGCCTGATTGCGGGGCATGGGGCGTCTGCGCCGGCGGTGTCTGCCGACGAGCTGGAGGCACTTCTCGCCAGCATTGAACAGGCCATGGATCGTGATGGCGTCGATTGCGTTGAGGGGGTTCAAGACCTGGTTGAGCGCGCGCTCATGGAACGCGGCCATTTCGAGGTAGCGAAAAGCTACATCCTCTACCGCCATGAGCGGGCCGAAAAGCGCGCGGTTCGTGTCGAGCTCGCGCGTGCCGTTGCGGGCTTGGGCGGGGGAATCGCATGTGAAGAGGGCCTCGTGGCAGCCGGCGTCCCGTCCGCCGCAGATGACGACGCCGCTATCGCGCCGAAGGACTACCTCGTCGAGGACCTCGACCGCACCCTCGCCCGCATCCAGCGCGACTTTGACGATCCAGCCTATGACCTGGCCATGCTCTCTGCTCGATTCCGCGCCCTCACGGGCGCCGGCCAGGATGCCGATGCGCGCCTCGGCGCGCTCATTCGCGCGGCCGTTGAACTCACCAGTCAGGAAGCCCCACGTTGGGAGATGATCGCCGCGCGCCTTCTGGACCTTTCGTTTATGCGCCATCTTGCCGCCACGCGTCGCGAGCTGGGCATCGCATCGTTCGGGGAGCTGGTGCGCTACCTCACCGAGCGCGGTCTGTACGGCGATTATATCCTCGCCTCCTATTCCGTCTCGGAGCTTGAGGAGGCGGCGGCCTTTATGGTGTCCGAGCGCGATGAGCTGTTCGCATACTCCGGCCTCGACTTGCTTATCAGCCGTTACGTAATCCGCGCGCACGACCATACGCCCCTGGAGAGTCCGCAGGAGATGTTCCTCGGCATCGCGTTGCACCTCGCCATGAATGAGGAGCCGACGCAGCGTCTTGCGTGGGTCAAGCGGTTCTACGATATGCTCAGCAAGCTTGAAGTGACCATGGCCACGCCCACGCTGAGCAATGCCCGCAAGCCCGATCATCAGCTCTCGAGCTGTTTTATCGACACGGTGCCGGACAGCCTCGTGGGTATTTACCGCAGTATCGACAATTTTGCCCAGGTGAGCAAATACGGCGGCGGCATGGGTATGTACCTGGGCAAGGTTCGCGCGACCGGCGGGTCCATCCGCGGCTTCGAGGGCGTTGCGGGCGGCGTGATTCGCTGGATCCGCGTGATCAACGACACCGCCGTGGCGGTCGATCAGCTGGGTATGCGCCAGGGCGCTGTGGCGGTGTATTTGGATGCCTGGCACCGCGACTTGCCCGAGTTTCTCAACTTGCGTACCAACAACGGTGACGACCGCATGAAGGCGCACGACGTCTTTCCGGCCGTGTGCTATCCGGACCTGTTTTGGCGCATGGCCGAGGAGAGCCTCGACCAGGATTGGCATCTCATGTGCCCGCACGACATCCTGCAGGTCAAAGGGTATGCGCTCGAAGATTTCTATGGCGATGAGTGGGAGCGCCGCTACCGCGATTGCGTGGCCGACCCCCGCATCTCCAAGCGCCGCATTCTCATCAAGGACCTGGTGCGCCTCATTCTCAAGAGTGCCGTGGAGACCGGCACCCCGTTCGCTTTTATGCGCGACACCGTGAACCGTGCGAACCCCAATGGGCATGAGGGCGTGATCTACTGCTCGAACCTCTGCACCGAGATCGCGCAGAATACAAGCGCGATCGAGGAGGTGACGCGCGAGGTTGTGACCGAGGACGGCGATACAGTCGTGGTGACCACCACGCGCCCAGGCGATTTTGTGGTGTGCAATCTTGCGAGCCTCTCGCTTGGACGTCTTCCCGTCGAGGACGACGAGGTCATGGGCCACGTGATCGAGACCGCGGTCCGCGCGCTGGACAATGTTATCGACCTGAATTTCTACGCGCTGCCCTATGCGCGCATCACCAACCATCGCTATCGCTCGATCGGTCTGGGCGTTTCGGGCTACCACCACATGCTTGCCCGTCGCGGGATCTCGTGGGAGAGCGAAGATCACCTGGCTTTTGCCGACGAGGTGTTTGAACGCATCAACTACCATGCGATTCGCGCTAGCGAGCGCCTGGCGGAGGAGCGTGGGGCCTACGGGCTGTTTGAGGGCAGCGATTGGCAGACGGGTGCATATTTTGCCAAGCGCGGGTATTGCTCCTTGTCCGGTGAGGTTGCCGAGGTGCGTGAGGGTGCGATGGGTTCCGAGCGTTGGGGCGAGTTGGCCGAGGCGGTGGCGCGCAATGGCGTGCGCAACGCCTATCTTCTGGCGATTGCGCCCACGAGCTCGACTTCGATTCTCTCGGGAACCACGCCGGGCATCGACCCGATCATGCGCAAGTTCTTCTTGGAGGAGAAGAAAGGTTCGATGTTGCCGCGCGTGGCGCCGGAGCTTTCGCCGCGTACGTATTGGTACTACAAGCCGGCGCACTATATCGAGCAGACATGGAGCGTGCGCGCCGCGGGCGTGCGTCAGCGCCATATCGACCAAGCGCAGTCGATGAACCTCTACATCACGAATGACTACACGTTGCGTCAGGTGCTCAGGCTCTATCTCGAGGCATGGCATCGCGGCGTGAAGACAATTTATTACGTGCGCAGCAAATCCCTGGAAGTGGAGGAGTGCGAGTCCTGTTCGGCATAAAGCCTCCATGTACCGCATGAGCGCGCTCGACCCCCGCGGGCCCATGTCCGGCCCCGCGGGGGTTACGCGTATCGATAGGGGGTTTATATGGAGCGGTCGGCAGCGTGCACGGCCCAGCCCGTACCGGGGTAGATATCAAGTGTGTGTTTGTCAAGTATCCGTATGCGCGTCAATCGGAAATGGGTAACATGCGTCTAAAAAATGACGCCCATACTAACTATGTGCGGTTTTCGATATACCTGTTTTACAGGTAGGATTTTTGTTCTAACGGCTATACTGTGCGAGATTGCCGAGCAGGGCTGTGGTTAAGAGCTGTGCCGAGGTTGTGAGCACGTCGAGAGGTGAGATTCGTGGCCGAGCAGAAAACAGGGCGCGCGTATGACGCCAAGGTACGCCGACAGGCAGTAAAGGTTCTTGCAACCGGTGCGGGGCATCGTGCCCTTGCATCGAAGCTCGGTATCCCCGACGCCACGGCACGTCAGTGGGCACGCTCCTATGCGGCCGGCGGCAAGGTCGCGGTGATGAATGCGGGGGCCACGCATCGCGTGTATCCGTTCGAGCTCAAGCTTTCTGCGGTCAAGGACCGTTTGGAGAACGGCATGAGCGTGCGTGAAGTGATGATCAAGCACGGCATCCCCAGCGAGTCGTCGGTTAAGACCTGGTGTCGTCAGTACCGTGCCCATGGTGAGGAAGCCCTGGTCAACAAGCCGCGCGGCGTCAAGCCGCGTCATGTGCGCGAGCAGCTGGAGCGCGAGCGTTCCGAGGCTGAGCGCGCCGAGCGCGAACGGGCTCAGGGCGGTCAGGCCGAGGAGTAGGTCGAGGGCCCGGAGGCGGTCCGGATGCGTCAGATTTCAAGGGCGGGCATCCTTTTGGGTGCTTGCCCTTTTTCGTGTGCGCCGGTTCTAGTACCCCAAGGGGATGCCAAGTTGGTATTGCGCCTGTTCGAGGTCGAGGACCCAGGTGCCGTCTTCAAAGGCCAGCTGGAACCCGAGGAAGGATTCGGAGTCCATTTCGGCGTTCTCGATTGCCTCGGCAAGCAGCCCGCGTATGTGCGCCTGCTCGTTCTCGGCGAGGGGTCGCTTGGCCCCCGCCTCGTCAGTGTCCAGCTCGCTCATATAGCTGTAGACGCTCTGCCGCAGCGTGGCGCGCATGTCGAGGAGGTCGGGTCCCCAGGTGTAGAGGTATAAGCTCGCGGTGCCCTCGTCGGTGTGTGCGTAGCAGGAGTCGATCCGGTAGCTGAAATTGGAGAGCGCCCAATCCGCATAGGCGTTCGCATCGATGCCAAGTTCCTCGCAGGTGTAGCCGGTGGTTTCCATCATGCTCTGATTAAGGCCATCGATGACCGCCGTGCGTTCGGGGCTCTGCTCGCTGGCGATGGCCTGCAGGTAGGCCTCGCAAATCTGCACGCAGGTGCGTTCGTCGTCATCCAGGGAGTCCATGTCGATTCCGGGGCTCGGGTCGTGACCGTCGTACGAGGGTACTTCCGGCTCGATGAGTTCGGGGGAATTCGTCTCGGATGTAAGGTCCGAGAAGAGGCCGCCTATGCTGTAGAACAAGGCGGGCAGCACGTTCGCCAAGACGACGAAGATGGCGATCGCCCGCACAGTCTTGCCCAGCGGTGAAGGTCCCCGCTTGTCTTTGGGTGCGGCTTTGGCGGCCCGTCGCGCGGCGATGCGCTCCGCCTGCATCTGCCGCTTTCGCTCGCGCGCTTCGGAGGGGCTGGGGGATTGTTCGCGCCGGGAGTCATCGGCGGTGTCGTCTGCGGAGGGGGCCTCGTAATCGTCGCGCGTCTTGGTGGGGCCGTCGTAGGGGCTCCCGTCAAGGATACAGGTCTCCGGTTCGATGCCGTCGAACAGCCCGTCGAAAACGCCCGGTTCGTCCCATGGGAGGGTCGGTTCACCGGCGGTGAACGGATCGACCTGGGCGTCGTGCTCTTTGCGTCGTGCCATGGTGCCTCCCTTATTCTTCGCGGTGCCGGGGCTCCTCGCGTCTTGGGCGATGGAGTTTGCGGGCCTCGTGCGCGTGGGTGTATCGGCACAGTATATCTTGCGTTCTCGCCGCTTCGCGGCCACCGACCGTTTGCGGGAAACAGGCGGTATCTCGCGGCGGGTTGAACGGCAAGTGGGTATGATGCATCCAACGAAAACCACGTTCTAAGGACCGAACATGTTCTTCCTCTTCGATCTTGTGGGCGGCCTCTTTGGCTTGGCGATTATCTTCGTGATCGTTGGCCTGGTCACGGGCAACCTGTTCTTCGTGGTCAAGCAGCAGCATGCGGTGATCATCGAACGTCTGGGAAAGTTCCATCGCATCGTGGGCGCCGGCTTTCACGTCAAGATCCCCTTCATCGACCGCAAGGCCGCAACGGTGAGCCTGCGCACCATGAAGAACGGCTTCGATATCGACGTGAAGACGCAGGACAACGTGACCATCGGCCTGGAGGTCTCGGCCCAGTATCACGTGAGCTACGAGATGGGCACGCGGCCTTCCGAGTCCGGCGTGTACAAGAGCTACTACATGCTCCAGCAGCCCGTGGCGCAGATGCGCGACTTCATCACCGACGCCCTGCGCTCTTCGATTCCCGTCTACACCCTCGACGAGGTCTTTGCCAAGAAGGACGACATCGCCAAGGACGTGAACGCCACCGTGTCCGAGCAGATGGATGCCTACGGTTTCACCTTGGTGAGCACGTTGATCACCAAGATCGCGCTGCCCGCCGAGGTCGAGGACTCCATGAACCAGATCAACGCCGCGCAGCGCACCAAGGCTGCCGCGCAGGACCTCGCCGAGGCCGATCGCATCCGCCGCGTCACCGAGGCGCGCGCTGAGGCCGAGGCCATGGAGAAGGCCGGTGAGGGCATTGCCAACCAGCGCAAGGCCATCGCCATCGGCATCAAGGATTCGCTCGAGACCATCCAGGAGACGGGCGTGGGCAATGCCGAGGCCAACCAGCTGTTCATGTTCACCCAGTGGACGGAGATGATGAACGAGTTCGCCAAGAGCGGTCGTGCGAGCACCGTGGTGCTGCCCACCGATTTTACGCAGAGCGCTGGCATGTTCGAGCAGATGCTCGCTGCGAGCCAGGCGGTCGACGCCGCGCCCGTGCCTCAGGCGCCCCCGGTCCCGCCGGTGAACTCGCGCCTGGACGTGTAAACTGGGTATATAGCAACCGAAATGCAACGAGGGGGCCGCGGGAAACGGCCCCCTCTCCTGAGGAGAGGGGAAGCGATGAGCAGCTCGAGAAAGATGTTGAAGATTATCGCCATGGTGTCCGCTATCACGGGCCTTGCCATGCTGACGTTTGGCCTGGCTGTTGCCGGTGCGGGTCTGTTTGGCGGCACCGCGATTTCGGGTACGGACGCGGCGTCCCTGTACATGGGCGTTTCCGGCGTGTCGGGCCTGTGCTTTGTGGTGATGGGCCTCATGGGCATGCGCGCGTCGAACGTGCCGTCGCGTAGCGGCACCGCGGTCGCGACCTCGCTCGGCTGCCTTGCGGTCACTGCCGTGGCGGTGCTGTTCTGGTCGTGGCAGGGCTTTGTGAAGATCGACGTGCCGAACGCGATCCTGCTGGTTGTGGGCGCGGTTGAGGCACTCGCCGTCCTGATGCTCGCGCGCAAGGTCAAGAAGGAGCACGCTACCTGGCACTAGTCGCACTTGGGGTTATCCCGTTCGTTCGGGTGCGATCCTTGGACGCCTCCGGCTTGGGTGCGGCTCCTGCCGGCCCCCGCGGGGTGCGGCGTCTGCCTGCCCCCCGCAGGGTGCGTGAGCTTATGAACGATTTTGATGGCAGAAAATGGAGCTTGTGAACGATTCGTTCACAAGCTCCATTTTTGTACGCATATCTACCTGCGGAAACAATATCGCCAAAATGAACAGTAGGGGGTTAATCGTTCATATTCTGTCTTTGCCTATTTCCCATGCACCCGACTCGCGCGTTCAATGCGTCCGCGCGCGACCTGCCCGCCCGCGCCGGGTCCGTACCAGGCCCGCCCGCGCGCACCAGACCCGCGCGCTATCGGCCTGCCCGCATCGGGCGCATGAACGCCCTCGTCCAGCGGAATTTGAGGGCCCGTGCGAACGGGCGCTCAAAGACGGGCGCGGCGCACACGAGCGTGACCGCGGCTGTTGCGGCGGCGACCGCAAGTGCGCCGGGCACCGCCTCGGCCATCCATGGGAAGTCGTAGAGCGGCGTGTGGAAGGTGAGCCATGCGCGGATTAGGCGATGCAGCACGTAGACTTGAAGCGTACGGCGACCGAGGGTGGTGAGCGCGCCTCGATGCTCGGGCGCCAGGCGGATCAGGGTGACGGAGAACAGCGCGCCTATCCCGAGCGCGGTGAGCTTTTGCAGCGCTCCCATAAGAAGGCCATGCTCATAGGGGTTGTCGCCATAGACCATGGGAAAGAACCACTCGTGCGCATCGGGGTCGATCACGCGTATGGCGGCAATCACGAGAGCGATCGCAACTGCGCACGCTGCTCCTCGCCAGTTGCGAATGCGCAGGATGTCCTGCGGTTTTAGGTAGTACCCGAGCGCGAAGTACGGCAAAAACGCGATGGTTCGGCTGATGGCGAGCAAGCCGCTCGAGAGATCGACCATGCCCCACAGCACCGACACAGCGAGAGCGAGTGCCAGGCCTCGTTGGGGGCCCAGATGCGAGAGCGCCGGGGTCAGTGTGTACCAACATGCCATGGAGACCAGATACCACGGCGCTGACGTGAACGAGAGGATGCGCGCGGGCGTGAGCGCTGCGCCGTTGACGAGCGCGAGCGCTATCTGGAAGCCAAAGCCGAGAACGAGAAAACTCAAAATGCGGTCGACGTTGAGCTTGCCTCCACGGTACGCGCCCTTTGCGAACAGGCCGGACATGAACACAAATAACGGCATGTGGAATAGGTAGATGATGTCGAAGACTGCGCTGAGGACGGGATTCTCGTTGTGGATGGGGTGCGCTATGTGGCCGAGGACCACCAGGATGATGAGGATACCCTTGATGTTGTCGAACAGGGCGATTCTTTCGCCCCCGCGTTTTTCCACGCCCAACCCCTTTCGTTGCGCACGAAGCTCTCATGCTAACAAGACGGAAGCGTCTGCATCGTTGCCGTAAGATATCTGCATATATGACGTAAGCGGTCGGGCTCGTCGTATGCGGTCCGTCCTTGGGCGAGAGGGGCTTTTGTGAACCTGGATACAGTGAAGGTCGGTTTCATCGGATTTGGCAATATGGCGAGCGCCATGGCGGATGGCTGGATTGCCAGCGGTGCGGTTTTGGCGGAGAACATGTGCGCCTGCGCCGGCCGTTTCGATGCGCTCAAGAGTCGCTGTGAGGAACGCGGTATGCACGCGTTCGAGGATGCGGCCGCAGTGATCGAGGCCGTCGACGTGGTGGTTGTTGCGGTTAAGCCCTACATGATCGAGCGCGTGCTGGGCCCGGTGGTGCAGCTCCTCGCAGACAAGGTGGTGCTTTCGGTCGCGGCTGGTTGGGACTGCGAGGCGTATGAGCGCGTCATTCCGGGGACGCGTCATCTCTCGACGGTGCCCAATACCCCGGTCGCCATCAACGAGGGCGTGATTGCCTGCGAGAAGGCCTCCACGCTCAGCGAGGGCGACCATGACCTCGTCTTCGCCCTGCTCGATCTGCTCGGTACGCCGGTCGAGGTCGAGACGCGCCTGCTCTCCGTCGCCGGAACGGTGGGAGGCTGCTCTCCGGCGTTCATAGCCATGGTTATCGAGGCCCTTGCGGATGCCGCGGTCAAGCACGGGATTCCGCGTGCCACGGCCTACCCCATGGTGAGCCAGATGATGGTTGGAACCGCCAAATTGCAGCTTGCGACTGGCATGCACCCCGGTGCGATGAAAGATGCCGTTTGCTCTCCCGGCGGCACCACGATCCGCGGCGTGGCGGAGCTCGAGGCGGCGGGCATGCGCTCGGCTTTTATCCGCGCTATCGACGCGATCGAGGGGTAGATTTTTGCAAGACGAAACACGGATGAAATCTTGTTGACTGCATTCCGCTAAAGCGCGATACTGCAACAGTCCACTTTAGTAGACGGGAGCGCATCCCGCGCGAACGTCGGAATCACAAAGGGTTTTAAAGTCATGCGTCATCTTTGCCTAAACATTCTCAGCATTATTAGCTAGCACGGGTTGGCAAGATGTGTCGCCCGTGCGTTCACGGGCGGCTGATAGCTGATGGGGGCCGTCGTATTGTATCGACGGCCCCCATTTTTTTCTGACTTTGACACTCAAGAGGGGGAGGAACTATGAACGGAGTCGTATTGATGGTGGTTGCCGCGGCAGTTTTGGCCGCAGGTTACCTGGGTTACGGAAGGTGGCTCGCGAGTAAATGGGGCGTCGACCGAGAGGCCCTCACGCCGGCGTGCCGCATGGAGGATGGCAAGAACTTCTCGCCGGCGTCCGCCTTCACCGTCTTCTCGCACCAGTTCAGCTCGATCTGCGGCGCGGGCCCCGTCACGGGCACCATCGTCGCCATGGCGTTCGGTTGGCTTCCGGTCGTACTGTGGGTTCTCGTGGGCGGCATCTTCTTTGGCGCGGTGCACGATTTCGGCGCGCTGTACGCCTCGATGAAGAACAACGGCAAGTCCCTCGCCCAGCTCATCGAGAAGTACATCGGCCGCACGGGGCGTCGTCTGTTCCTGCTGTTCTGCTGGTTGTTTTGCCTGATCGTGATCGCGGCGTTCACCTCCATGGTCGCCGGCACCTTCAAGTTCACGCCTGATGCCGCGGGCGCGGTCGATTTTGCCAAGTCCTATGCCGCCGGCTGCGCGGGCACAATCTCGATCCTGTTCACCTTCGTCGCCATGGCCTTCGGTTGGGCCTGTCGCAAGTTCAACCTCACGGGCGCCAAGCAGTTCGCTACGGGCGTCGTCCTCATGGTCGCCATGTTCGCTGTTGGCATGCAGTTCCCCGTCTACCTCGACCTTAATGGCTGGATCGCAGTCGTCATGGTGTACCTGGTGTTTGCCGGTGCCATGCCTATCCAGACCCTCAAGCAGCCGCGCGACTACCTGACTTCCATCATGATGATCGTCATGATCGTGTGCGCCGTCCTCGGCATCGTGGTGCTCGGCGCCAAGGGCCAGGCCATCATCACCGCCCCGGTGTTCACGGGCTTTACCTCCGCTTCCGGCATGATGTTCCCGGTCCTGTTCGTCTCCGTCGCTTGCGGTGCGCTTTCCGGCTTCCATAGCCTGGTGTCCTCGGGCACGTCCTCCAAGATGGTCGAGAACGAGGCCGATGCGGTGAAGGTCGGTTACGGCGCTATGGTCGTGGAGTCCTTCGTGGGCATCCTCGCCATCATCATCGCCGGCATCATGTTCTCCGATATGAACACTGCCGGCACGGGTGCCCTCAACGGCGGCGTTGCCTCCACCCCGTTCGCGATCTTTGCCACCGGCATCGCCCGCGGTATGCAGGCGTTCGGCATCGACGGCACCGTGGCCACGGTGTTCATGACCATGAACGTTTCCGCCCTCGCCCTGACCTCCCTCGACGCGGTTGCCCGCATCGGCCGCACTTCCTTCTCCGAGTTCTTCGCCGCGAGCAACGACGCTCTGGCCGTTGAGAGCGAGAAGGCCGGCGCCATGAAGGTCCTCGGAAACCCCTGGTTCGCCACCGTGGTGACCCTGCTGCCCGGCTTGGCCCTCACCTTTGGCGGTTACCTCAACATCTGGCCGCTCTTCGGCGCCTCCAACCAGCTGCTCGGAGGCATGACCATGATCACCTTGGCCGTGTTCTGCAAGTGCACCGGTCGTAAGGGCCTGATGCTCTACGTGCCCGTTGCGTTCCTGCTCGTGTGCACCTTCACCTCGCTCGGCATGAGCATCGCCGGCTGCGTGACGGCGCTGCAGACGGGTGGCATGGCCGTTATGGCCACCTCTGGCCTGCAGCTCGTGTTCGCCGTGCTCTTGGTTGCGCTCGGCCTGATCGTCACCGGCAATTGCCTGAAGGAGCTGCGCGGCAAGGAGTTCGGCTCCATGCCCGACGAGGAACCCGAGTGGTCCGAGATGGGCGCCCGCGACTACCGCACCGGCAAGTTCTCCGGTAAGGGAGAGGTTTCCGAGGGCGTGGCCGTTGAGGCGTAAAACCGCTTGACGGGGGCTTCCCGCGCGCGGAAGTTTGCATCATGACGGGTCGGTCGCAGTTGCGGTCGACCCGTTTTGTCTTGCTGGAGACATTGCCGCGGTGTGAAGCGGGTGTCCGCCGCGATACGCTCGCCGCGCCCGCTGGGTATAATGGTTCAACATCGAATTGACCCGACTTGGACCGACGGTCCTACTAAGGAGTAATCATGGGCAAGGGTATGAGTTTTGTCGCTGGCGTTGCCGTGGGCGCTGCCGCGGGTGCCGTCCTGGGCGTCATGTTCGCCCCGCGCTCCGGTTCCGAGACCCGCGCCATGGCCGCCGATATGGCCAACGACGCCTGGGATTCCGCGCGCGATATGTATGAGCAGGGCGTTGACCAGGCCCGTTCCGCCATGGGCGACTTCGGCCCCACCATGGACGCCGCGACCGACGAGCTGCGCGCCAAGGTCGACCTCGCCCGTGAGCGTATGGACCAGCTGCGTGAGCAGCTCAATGTTGCCGTCGCCTCCGGCACCGTGACCCCTGCCGCCGACGTGGTGGTGGAGACGGTCGCTCCCGAGGCCCCGCTCGACCCCGCCCAGGCCTAAGCGCCCCTTCGCCACGCATATGCTGGCAGGTGATTTCGCGGGAATGAAGCTGTACAGGCTTCCCGCGCAGGACAAGAAACTCAAAAAAGACGGAACGCCGCGCGATCCCAAGAAGATCGGCAAGTTCCACTGCCCGGTGTTCACGCCGGATGGGACGCAAGTCGTGGGCTTCATGCTCAAGATGCCCGACATCGCGGGCATGATCAAGCAACCCGACCGCTTCGTCGCCTACGACGCAATCGCCGCCGGTGCCGAGGAGATCGTCGTCAAGGAGGATCGCGCCGCGTTCGACACTGCGGCAGCCAAGCGCTTGGGCATTGATCTGGACGCGTGTCTCATCTGGACGGGAATGGATGTGCGCACCGTTTCGGGGGGGCGCGTGGGCTACTGCGCCGACGCCGACTTCAACCTCCGCACCGGAAAGGTCAACGCTTTTATCCTCACCGAGGGTGGGGCCTCCAACGCGCTCGTCGGCCATAGGGAGATGCCCGCGAGCATGCTCAAGGGCTACCGCGACGGCGCGATGATCGTCGAAGACGCCGCGGCGAATCTCGAGTTCTCGGGCGGTGCCGCAGCCAAGGCAGCCGAGGCGAGCGTAAAGGTTGCCGCAAAGGCGTCTGAGGTGACCGCCAAGGCCAAGGTCCAGGCAAAGAAGGGCGCCGCCGTCATCGACGAGAAGGGCTCAAAGGCCCTCGATAAGGGCAGTCGCGCCTTGGGCAAGCAGCTCGGAAAGACGAAGGGCATGTTCGGCGCCTTCGTGAGCGAGTACAAAAAGGCCGCGGGGACCCCCGCCAAGGGATCGGGGAAGAAGTCCTAACCGCCGCCGTTGCGCGTATATGACATTCGACGGACGGGAGAACCATTGCCTAACTACACCACCTCCTATTCCACCAAGAACAAGCCTCGCTATCGCAAGAACACGAACGGGCGCCTCTCCGGCGCCCGTAAACCGCCGCGTCGCCGTGACGCACAGTATTTGCGTCGGACACAGGGCTTTGGCGGGCGTCGTCGCTCCGGCCACGGCTATGGTGGAAATGACCGCCGCCCTTACGCGATCATCGTGGTGGGCTGTGCTTTTCTGCTCTTTGTGGCGAGCATCGTGTGGTACGCAAATCGCAGCGTCGAGATAACGCTGAACGGCGAGGCCGCAAAGGTCCGTATCAATTCCTCCATCGAGCGCGTCATCCGCGAGAAGGAGCTCGAGCCGCGCCCGGGCAATTTGCTCGCCGTCGACGACTCTGTTCTTGAGAAAGGCGGCGGCACCGCCTGCACCGTCGAGCTGAATGGCAAGGCCATCGACAACGATCACCTGGACGAGGTCGAGCTTACGGGCGGCGAGAAGCTCGAGGTCGGTGACGGCAAGGACATCTACGAGAAGCATGACGTCGAGGCGACCGTCATCGAGCCCACGCTCACCATCGACGGGACGGGTGCGCTGCGTTTTGTGCAGACATGGGGCGTGCCCGGTCGTTCCGAGGTCTGGACCGGAAAAAAGACCGGCATCGTGGCCGATAGGGGCGTTGTCGAGGATGTGGTGAACGCCGAGGTGACCTGCACCACGATCACGCCGGACACCAAGGGGAAGAAGTACATCGCTTTGACGTTCGACGAGGGCCCCAGCTCGCGTACATCCGAGATATTGGACATCCTCAAAGAGAAAGATGCCAAGGCGACGTTCTTCGTCTCCGGCGATAAGGTGGCCGCGGCTCCCGCTGCGGTCAAGGCGATTGCCGAGTCGGGCAATGAGCTTGGCACCAATGCGTATTCCGACGTCAACCTGGGCGAGCTTTCTGCCTCCGACCTGCGCTCGCAGCTTTCCGACAGCTTTGCCGCCGTGAAGAAGGCGGGCGGCGGAAAGGTCTCGCTCGTGCGCCCGCCGTTCGGCGAGTTCTCCGAGCAGAACTGGGCCGATGCCATGGATATGGTGAGCGCGGTTGTTTCCTGGAACGTCGACTCGGGCGACTGGCTGCTGCCGGGTGCTGCGACCGTTGCCGATACCGTGGTCGGCTCCGTTCGCAACGGCAGTATCGTCCTGCTCACCGACAACGAGACAACCTGCGCACAAACCGTGGAGGCGCTGCCGCAGATCATCGACCGTCTTCAGGCCGAAGGATACGAGTTCGTTACCCTGTCCGAGATGATCGCCACCGATGACGACCTCAAGGACCTGGTGGACCTCTCAGAGGTGAGGATGCCCAAGAAGGCGAGCCTGCCCGTGGTGCAGAAGGACTCCGAGCAGGGTGAGTGATCGTTTGGGAGCTTCCTCGAGCCCGGTTTGTTCGAGGTCCCGCTGCCTATGGGCGAGGTGTGCCCTACGAGGTGCGTTTACCATCTGCTGATAATGGACGTGCCGTCACAAGCGGGCGGCATGGTATAGTAAAAGCGGCTGTGCCCACGGGCCGGCCGCATATTTTTTGCAGTTTGAGGGTCACGAGAAAGGCCTGAGGTGAAACCTAAACCCCGACCACACAGTCGCTGACCCCTGCGAGTGACTCCTTCGCGCGCAGCGCGACAGATGAGCGCCCGCCGGGGTGCATCTGCATATTGAAGGAGCACTATGAACTACTTTTCCGAAATGCTCAGACTCCCGGTCGTGGATGCGGCTGGCGAGAAAATCGGTGTCGTGAACGACTTGGGCATCGCCACGGGCGAGGTCTTTCCCCGTGTCACCGCGCTGGCCTTCCAGGGCCCGGGCAAGACGCCCTTCATGATCTCGTGGCGCAAGTACGTCGAGCGCTTTGACGAGGACGGCGTGTACCTCAAGTATCCCGCCACCGACATCCGCTTCTCCTACCTCCAGCCCGACGAGGTTCTCCTCGCGCGCGACATCATGAACAAGCAGATCGTCGACACGCAGGGCATGAAGGTCGTGCGAGTGAACGACATCAAGCTGTCGGCCACCGGCGACAACCAGCTGCGCCTGCTCGGCGCCGAGGTGGGCGCCCGAGGCCTTTTGCGCGCCATCCACCCGCTGTTCGAACGCGTGAGCGTGAAGGTGGCGCAGATGCTCGGCAAGCCGCTCGCCGAGGACATCATCGCCTGGTCCTATATGGACCTGCTCGAACGTTCCACCAAGCAGATCAAGCTCTCCGTTTCGCACAAGACCCTCTCCGAGCTCCATCCTGCCGACATCGCCGACATCATCGAGCAGCTCGATCCGCGCTTGCGCACGCAAGTGTTCGCCCAGCTCGACACCGAGCAGGCGGCCGAGGCCATTACCGAGCTCGACGACGATGAGCTCATGACCGAGATGCTCGAGGGCCTGTCCGACCGCGAGGCGTCTACGATGCTCGCCACGATGGACCCCGATGACGCTGCGGCGCTCATCGAGGAGCTCGATTACGAGAAGGCCGAGAAGCTCCTGCGCCTTATGGGCGTCAAGGAGGAGAAGGCCATTCGTAACCTGCTCGGATACGAGGAGGATACCGCCGGCCGTATCATGACCAACCAGTTCGTGGCGCTTCCCGCCACGGCCACGGTCCAGGATGCCATCGACGCCCTCCGCGGTCTCGACGAGGACTTCGAGAGCATCTATTACGTCTACACCACCGATGTCGAGGGCGCGCTGACGGGCGTGCTCTCCATGCGCTCACTCGTGGTGGCCGAGCACACCGACCGCCTCAAGGACTTGGCGTATCGCGATGTGGTGTGGGTTGCCCCGGACCTCGATCAGGAGCTCGTGGCCGACGAGATGACCAAGTACGACCTCGTCGCGATTCCCGTTTGCGATGAGAGCCGTCATATCCTGGGCATCGTCACGGTCGACGACGCCCTCGACGTTATTGCCGAGGAGCACGCCGAGGACCTGCAGATCGCCGGTGTCTCCGTGAGCGAGAACAACGCGGGCGAGTCTACGCACGCGTTCTCCTGGTTCGCCCAGCGTCAGTACTGGGTCCTGGTGTGGGCTATCGCCGCCTGCGCCATCGCGGCCATCGTGGTGACGCCGTTCGAGAGCCTGGGCCACATGGGCGAGGCGGGCGCCCGCGAGATCGTTACGGGCCAGGGCATGATGGCCCTCATGCCCATCGCCATCATGCCAGTGGTCCTGCTGGCGTCCATGCGCATGGTGTCTTTTGTGAAGAACAGCTACCTCGAGTACGATGAGCGCGACGACGAGCCCAAGCCCTATCTTGGGTTCTTCCTCAAGACCACGTTCATCGGCATCGTGTTGGCCGCCGTCGTGTTCTTGTGCGGTGAGCTCATAGCGACGACTCTGTTCGCCGAGGCCAACCCCTGGGCGGCGAGCGCGCTGCTCGACTGCTTCAAGGGTGCCGCGGCGGTCATCGTCGCGACGTACGCCAGCGCCGTCATTTATTTCTTCGTTCTGTTCCGCAGCGACGAGAAGGACCAGAACATCTCTGGCACTTCGCTCACGTTCGCAGCGGTTCTGCTTTCCGCCCTCGCCTACACCGTGCTCGGCGCGGTGCCGCTTCTGTAGGGTGTGATCGAGGGCATGGAACAAGCAACTAAGAAGAAACTGACTGTCGCGGCCGTGCTGGGTGCCATGGGCCCCGGCCTGCTCGCCGCGCTTTCCGGCAACGACGCTGGCGGTATCGCAACCTATTCGAGTGCGGGCGCGAGCTACGGTTACGCCACGTTGTGGATGCTTCCCGTGATGGCGCTGCTGCTCATCGTCGTGCAGGAGACGGCGGCTCGTTGCGGCTGCGTCACGGGCAAGGGCTTCGCCTCACTTATCCGCGAGAAGTTCGGCGCGCGCAAGACGGCGCTCGCCATGGTGGCGCTCCTCATCGCCAACACCGCGGTCACCATCTCCGAGTTCGCGGGTATTGCGAGCGGCCTTGCGTTGTTCGGCATTCCCAAGACGGTGTCGGTGCCGCTTATGGGCCTGCTCATTTGGCTGCTCACCATGAGTGGCAGTTTCCGCCGGATTGAGAAGATTCTGCTGCTCGTGAGCTGCGTCTTCGTGACTTATGTGGTCGCTGCGTTTTTGGCTGGCCCCAACTGGGGCGAGGTGGCGCTTTCCACGGTGACGCCGCATCTGATCCCCGAGCCGAGTTACGTCTCGCTGCTCGTCGCTACGATCGGCACCACCATCGCGCCGTGGATGATCTTCCTGGCGCAGAACAACGTGGTCGATAAGAACGCTGACGAGTCCGATATCGTCCTGCAGCGCATCGACACCACCACCGGTTCCGTCATCGCCTGCGCCATCGCATGGTTCATCATCATCACGACCGGCGCGGTGCTGTATCCCGCCGGCATCGAGGTCGCCGACGCCGCCGACGCCGCTCTCGCGCTGGAGCCCATCGCCGGCGAGTTTGCCACGGTGCTGTTCGCTGCGGGTCTTGTCGCGGCGAGCTTCCTTGCCGCCTGCGTGCTTCCCGGCGTGACATCCTCCGCGGTTTGCGAGGCGTTCGGTTGGGAGCGCGGCGCCGACCGCAGCTGGAATGAGGCACCGGTGTACCGCGGCATCATCACGGTGATTATCGTGGCGTCTGCCGCGCTTGTGATCATGCCCGGCGTGGACCTATTCCAAATCATGATGAGCGCCCAGGTCATCAACGGCGTGTTGCTGCCCATCCTGCTTGTGTTCCTCGTTTTCATCGCCAGTGACAAGCACATCATGGGACGATTCAAGAACAGCCGTCTGTGGAACGTGCTCACCTGGGCGACCATCGTCCTCATCACGGTCCTCACCGTCGTGATGTTCGTCCTTCAGGCGCTGGGATACTAGCACGGAGGGAGCCTGCCGCGCGGGGCACGGCTACTTCGATGGCATCTCAATCGGCTTCAGATCGAGGGTGCATGCCGTCTTCAGGCTGTCCAGGGTGCGCTGGGCAACCATGAGACGCTCGTCGTCACCATCTTCCAGGTGGACGGGCAGGTAGCGCGCGACCTGATCGTCGATGAGCTGAACGTATTCGGCCGCACCGGCGTTTGAGAGGTGAATGCCGTCGCCGTCGAACAGATCGTTGCGGTTGGCGCTGTAGGCAAACCAATCGATGAGAATCACGTTGTCATAGCGCTCGGCCGCATCGGAGAGCACGCGGTTGTTCGGCTCGCACCAGGGGCGGGCGGCGCGATTGTTCACGAACGCCACGATGCGCTTGTCGCCGGCCAGCTTCATGAGCGTGTCGACATCCTGCGCGGAGAAGGGGCCGTTCGTACCCAGGGCAAATACGGCGATGCGCCCGGCGAGTCCTTGGTCGACGAGACTGCGATACACATCGATGCCAGCGGTGAACTGACGGTTCATGGCGGCGTCGATGTGGCCGTGGGGGAACGTCTGCGTGAAGGTCTCAACGGCGCGCAGCGAGACGGAGTCGCCGACCATCGTGATGTCGTAGGCGCCCTCGGGAACCGCGTTGCCAGGTTCGCTCGCGCCGTCTTGCGCAGGCGCATCGGTGCTCGGCTTGCCGGCGTCGTTCGAGCCCTGCAGGAGGGCGGCGCCGTCCTCGCTCAGCGCGGAGGTGGCGGGGACGAACACGATGCCGCCAAGTGCCACGAGGCCCGTGATACCGGCGAGCGCCAGCGGGATCGCCTTCGCGCGAACCCAAGTGGGCCTCGTTTCCTTGTTGCGCAGCTGTGCGAGGATGCGGCCTTCGGCGCCATGGCGAAACGGCGTCTCGATAAAGCGGTAGCACAGCTCAGAGACCCCAACCACGACGGCGACCTGGCAGAGGTAGACCCACCAGGGCTTGGCGCTCACGTCGCTGGCCGGGTTCATAAGCAGGAGCAGCGGATAGTGCCACAGGTAGATGCTATAGGAGCGCTGCCCGAGCCAAACGAGGGGCTTGGCCGAGAACAGCTTGGCCAGGCGGCTATGCGCCTGCGCGCACGCGGCGACGACCATCAGCGTGAATAGCGATGCGAGCAGGATGCCGCCGCGGTAGGGGAAGGCGGTGTAGCCGTTGCTGAAGACGACGAGCAGCAGCAGGCCGACAAGGCCGAGGGCTCCGAGTGCGTCGAGCGGGCCCGCGCCGAGATGCTTGGGCGCCTCGCGGTTGAGTTTGTGCGCGGCGGCCCGCCATGCTCCCTGTGCGGCCTGCGTGAGCCGTGCGTTGGGGACAAACGCAAGCCAGGCGCCGAGAAGCAGGGAAAACGCGCGCGTGTCCGTTCCGTAGTAGATGCGGCTCGGATCGGCTCCGGGATTGTAGAGGACCGCCATCTCGATGGCGGAGACCGCGGCGAGGGCGAGGGCGGCGCGTCCGATGCGGCGATGCGGCTGGCCTGCGCGTAGGGCGAACATGAGGGCCACGGGCCAAACGAGGTAGAACTGCATCTCGATGGCCAGGGACCAGAAATGGGTGAGCGGCGAGGGGTCGCCCACGGCGTTGAAGTAGGACTGCTGGTTGAAGATCTGCCACCAGTTGTTGAGGAAGAGCGCCGAGGGGAGGATGTCGGGTCGCATCTTGGTAAGCATGACGTGGTTGAACAGCGTGCACAGTGCCGCGCTCGCCACAATGACCGTGACGATCGCCGGGATGAGTCGGCGTAGGCGACGCTGCCAGAACCCCTTGAGGTCGATGCGCCCCGTGCCGTCGTATTCGGAGAGCAGCAGGCGTGTGATCAGGTAGCCCGAGAGGACGAAGAAGATTGTGACGCCCTGCATACCGCCGGGTGCCAGGTTGGGGCTGAGATGGTAGAGCACGACGGCGGCGACGGCGAGCGTGCGGATCCCGTCGAGCGCCGGGATGTACGCCATGCGCCCGGGACGGGGTTCGGATTCGATGGGCGCTTTCGCGCCGTGACCGGCGGGGTCGTGAATCGCCTCGGCGTTGTCCGAAGCGGCGTGACGGGGCCCTTGTGCGCCATCGTGCGCGGATGCCTCGAGGGAATGGGTGTGTTTGGATGACATGACCAAGGTGGAGTCTTTCTCATGAGTTCGTTTGCTGGTCTACCGCGATTCTAGCGCGTATCCGTGTGCGTGAATCGCATGCGCCGTGACTGTTCTGTAAGCGTGGCGGTCACGTTTGACGGACGGGTCAAAACGCAAACGCCCCGCTGGCCAAAGGGCTCGCGGGGCGCTGGTTCGGTCTGCTGGAGGTCGTTAGAACTTGACCTGCGGCACCTCGCGGGACGCCTCTGCGGCCTCGAAGCCCGAGCGCTGCTTGAACTGGAAGATGCCGGCGAAGATGTTGCCGGGGAACGTCTGGATGCCGTTGTTGTAGTTGAGCACGCAGTCGTTGTAGCTCTGACGGGCGTAGGAGATCTTGTTCTCGGTGTCCTCAAGCGAAGCCTGGAGCTGCGTGAAGTTGGCGTTGGCCTTGAGATCGGGGTAGGCTTCGGCAACCATGAGCAGCTGGCGCAGCGCCCCGGTGAGGGCGTTGTCCGCGGCCATCTTCTCCTCGGGAGTGGCGGCGGTGGTCGCGGCAGTGCGGGCCTGGGTCACGGCGTCGAGCGTTTCCTGCTCATGAGCGGCGTAGCCCTTGACGGTTTCCACGAGGTTGGGGATGAGGTCGTTCCTACGCTGCAGCTGCGTATCGATGTTCTGCCATGCGTTGTCGACGCGGTTGCGCAGGGTGACGAGGTTGTTGTAGATGCCGGCGATGCCCATGACGATGGCCACGACGACGATGACGCCGATGATGAACGGGAGTCCCATATGTGCCCCATTTCCGTGTTGGCGCTCAGGCGCCGAGCTTGTTGTTCGTGGTCCAGTATACCCGTCGCGTCAAGGTGCATCCTCGAGTGCTCTGCCAGCGGTTGGCAACATTCGTTCATCAAACCTGATATGCGGTGGGCAAATTGTTGAAGGGCCCTTGCGATATTCACATTGCGTACTAGGATAGGTGACAGATATCACTTATCTATCTATCTGACGAGACGAGGATAGATAGCGTACGGATGAACAACGGAGACGGTGGACATGGACCTGCGCATTCAGAAAACGTATCGCTCGCTTCTGACGGCATTTACCAAGCTGCTCGAAAAGCACCGCTACGAGGACGTGAGCGTTGCCATGCTGTGCGAAGAGGCGATGATCCGCCGCACGACGTTTTACAAGCACTTCGCCGATAAATCCGAGTTCTTCAGCTTCTTTGTGGACAGCCTTCGCATCGAGTTGGTCAAGTATGGCGAGGCCAGGGCAGAGGAGCTGCGTCTGGCGAAGGGCGAATCGGCAGAAGACGATCCCCTTGTCGTGAATGTCGAGGAGGGCATTGCGATTCTGCGGGCTTTGGTCGATTTCCTGCTCGAGCACGCCCAGCTCGTCGACAACATCCTGGACAGCTCCATGAGCGGAATGATGTTGCTCATGATTGAGGACCGCGTGGCCGAGATCCTGCGCGAGCGCTACCATGCTCACTCCAAGGCGCGCGGGGAGGATCCGCTCGCGTTCGCCTCCGCTTCCGAGTTCGCCGCTGGCGGCATCGTGCGTCTGTTCGGCAAGTGGTGGATGCGCGGCCATGATCCACAGACCGAGGGCGATTTGGTGAACACCGCGGAGACCATGGTCCTGCGCGTCTTGAGTCGGTAATGACAAAAGCGAGCCTTTCCGGGCTCGCTTTTTTAATCAACCTGGCGCAAGAGAGGGATTCACCGGGCGGCTTTGCCGCCCTCGATCCGCTGCGCGCCTGCGGCGCTTGCGGGCTTCGCCGGAAAACGCTCCGCGTTTCCTCAGCTCCGCACCCTCGCGGGTTCGAATCCCTGAGAGGGCAACAAAAAAGCGGGCCGTTCGGGCCCGCTTCTGCAATCAACCTGGCGGAGAGAGAGGGATTCGAACCCTCGGAACACTTGCGTGCTCAACGGTTTTCAAGACCGCCGCATTCAACCGCTCTGCCATCTCTCCGGCGCGTTGGGTAATGATAGCATCGAACGCGATGTGACGTGCGCGGGGTTTGCCCGCGCGGTGCGAGAGGTACGGGGTTGCCGGGATGAAGCCAGCCGATGAGATGCCGAGACCAGCGGTGTCGCGTGAAGACGACGAACGCTTCATGCGCGAGGCGCTCGCCGAGGCGCGTGCTGCCGCCGAGGTCGGCGAGGTGCCGATCGGCGCGGTTGTGGTCCACGAGGGCACGATCATCGCCCGAGCCCACAATAGGCGCGAGCTGGACGAAGACCCCTCGGCGCACGCCGAGTTCCTCGCCATGATGCAGGCGGCGCGCACGCTTGGGAGATGGCGCCTGAGTGGTTGCACCGTCTACGTCACGCTCGAGCCCTGTCTCATGTGCTCGGGCCTCATGGTCAACGCGCGCATCGACCGGTGTGTATACGGTGCGGCCGATCCCAAGGGCGGCGCGCTCGGAACGCTCTACGACGTGAGTGCCGACCCTCGCCTGAACCATGCATTCCCGGTTGCCTCGGGCATTCTGGAAGACGAGTGCGCTGCGGAACTGCGTTCGTTCTTCCGCAGGTTGCGGGGCGCGCGTCGCGAGGAGGGGGCCGAGGGCCCGCATGACGTTTCGCGCCTGGAGGCCCTGGAGGGCGCTTTGGGCGGCGATTGCGGGAAAATGCCCGCGCCAGTCCTGATGAAAGCTTCCGCGGCCTTTGGGCGTCCGCCCATGCGCTCCCATCGCCCGACGGCTCCGGCGCGCAAAGGTGAGATGCGGGGCCCCCTCAATGTGGTGCTCGCCATCGATTCGTTCAAGGGGTGCGCTACGAGCTCGCAGGTCGAAATGTGGCTTGCCGAGGGCATGCGCCGCGGGGGCGATGACGTGCGCGTTGCGGAGATTCCCGTGGCAGATGGGGGAGAGGGCACCGTCGAGGCCCTGCGGCGCCCGCTCGGCGGCGAGGTGCGCAGCATGTCTGTGCCCGCGCCGGTTGCCGGGCATGTCGATGCATCCTACCTGTTTTTCGATGATGCCCAGGGTCGTAGTGCCGTGATAGAGATGGCCCAGGCTGCCGGAATCGGCCTGTCCCCCCGGAGTCATGAGGCGGCACGTGCCGCCACGACCCGCGGCGTGGGAGAGCTGATTGCCGATGCGGTATCGCGGGGGGCCGAGACGGTGTATGTCGGCCTCGGCGGCAGCGCCACCGTGGACGGCGGTGTTGGGATGCTGCAAGCGCTGGGCGCGCGCGTGCTCGATGCGTCGGGTGGGCAGGTCGTCCACGGGCTTTATGGCGTTCGCGACATCGATGCAATCGACTTGGCCCCCGCACGGGCTGCGCTCGCCGGTGTGCGGCTTGTCGCGCTGTCGGATGTGAAGAGTCCGCTCGTGGGCCCACGCGGCGCCGTGCGCATGTTCGGCCCCCAGAAGGGCTTGGGTGACGGCCTTTCCGAGGCTGAGCGCGATAAGGTGCTCGCGGCATGCGACGGTTGGATGGCTGCGTACGGGGCACGCCTTACGGCGGCGCGCGATGCGCTTGACGGGAGTGCCGAGCAGGTGGGGCATCCCGGCGCTCGGCCCAAATCCCTACTCGGCGTCCCCGGCTCCGGCGCTGCGGGCGGCCTGGGGGCCGCACTGCTCGCGCTTGGTGCCGAGCTCATGCCCGGCATCGAGGCCGTGCTCGGCATGGCCGGGTTTGACGACGCTGTTCGCGCTGCCGATCTGGTGGTTACGGGCGAGGGCGCCGTCGATGCGCAGACCGCCCAGGGCAAGGTCCCCGTGGGAGTGGCCCGCCGTGCGAAGCATCTGCGTCCCGACGTGCCTGTGATTGCGGTATGCGGCTCTCGCGAAGATGAGCTCGAGGCAGTGTATGCCGCGGGTGTCGATGCGGTGCTTCCCGTGGGGGCGGCTCCGCAGGCGCTCGATGAGGCCCTGGATCCCGATTGTGCTCGCAGGAACCTGCGGATGGTGGGTGAGACCGTCTACCGCCTGGCGACGATGACGTAAGGTATCCGCACTCGGGGTGTGGGCTCGCCGTGTTGGAGCTGGACGAGTCGCGCCCGAGCGGCTACTATAGTCAAGCACGCCTCGCGCGTTCGATGGGTTCGGGTGACGATATGTTCCGAACCTGGTCAGGTCCGGAAGGAAGCAGCCATAAGGAGCCTCTGACGGGCACCCGTTCCCATCGAGCACACGGGGCGTTTTTCTGTGCCGATGCCCCCTGGGGCAACCGAGATCCCTCCCAGAGCAATAGATGCGATGGCGTTCCTGGAGCGCCTATCATGCCGTGCGGACATAATTGCCCGCGCGGTCGAGTTTCTCGACAGTATATACACGAACATACGTTCTATTTTTGGGTATACTGATTGCACGGAGACAGGCGAGAGAAAGGGGACGGCGATGGATGTATTCGACAGCGGTGCGGTGTTGTTCGCGAGCGAGGAGGAGGGGGAGCACCTGAGGATCGAGTGCGCGGTTACGTCAGAGGGGTCGCTTCGTATCGTGCAGGAAAGTTCAGGTCCATTGACGCAGTGGAGCTTCAGGGAGAGTCCTCATACGGTCGAGGCGATGATAGATCCGGCGGGCGTCGGCGAGCTTTTGGGCTATTTCCATCTGGATGCCGCGCATCAGCTGCCCGCGGTATTGCGTTTGGAGTACACGGGTTATGAGTGCTTCTCAAGCCTATGCGACCTGATGAAGCGCCTCGCTATCCCGTATGAGATCAGGGAGGCTGCGATCGTGAGATAGTTGTCAGTCTTGATGCGAGATTACAATAATTGGAAAAAATGCTAATTTTTCCTTGACGCTATGCATCACTGATGGCAATATATACCACGCGTTGCGGCGTTACCTCAGCTGGATAGAGGGTCTGACTACGAATCAGAACGTCACAGGTTCGAATCCTGTACGCCGCACCAGTCGAATTTGAGAGCCCCCGGAAACGGGGGCTTTTCTTTTGCCGAGCCATCGGCTTTTGGCCCTGATCTCCTGCTAGAAAAAAATTTGAAATTGTGGGTTGACGCCACTGGGGTGCAATGGCAATATATACCACGCGTTGCGGCGTTACCTCAGCTGGATAGAGGGTCTGACTACGAATCAGAACGTCACAGGTTCGAATCCTGTACGCCGCACCAGTCGAATTTGAGAGCCCCCGGAAACGGGGGCTTTTCTTTTGTAGCGGCTCTTTACAGCACGAATTCGTTGCAGAGTGAATTTGAATGCGGGAAGTAAAAACGCCCATCCGGATCGAACCGGATGGGCGTTTCGCGTTCCTCGGTCAGGGGCGCATGGAGATGGTGCCAGCTTATGCAGCGCGAGCCATGGCCTGGTCGAAATCGCGGGTCCCCTTGAAGACCTCGTGCTTAAAGGGGTTCACGCCGAGCTTCTTGGCACGGTGCATGATGTAGGCGAATGCGACGACGTTCACGATGAGAGCGATAAGGGAGACGGCGAGATTGACGCTCGGGTTGTTCACGGAGCTGACGGAGAAGACGCTGTAATCCTGGAACATGGGGAACACCTGGGCGAACATGCACCACAGAGCAAGGGTGTTCGCGCGGTTCTGAATCCAGCCGCCCTTGTTCCAGAAGAAGTTGGCGACGGTGGGCGCGAGCAGCAGGGCAAGGCCGCAGTACCACGCATGCGTGGGGAGGCAATTGTAGGTGTAGCAGAAGTTCCACAGGTCATAGGCGAGGATGTAGACCCAGGTCATATCGGGCCAGAGCATGTCGTCGCCCTTCTTGGAGCGGTAGATGCCCCACCAGCCGGTCATGCAAAAGATGTTGATGAGGCCGGCGATGCCGTTGAAGACATTGTGCCATCCGCCCATGAGGACGACGCCCTCGGTGGACACCCAGGTGGTGCCGAAAGCACGCATGGCGCTCTCGAAATCAGAGGCAACCGCGATGAGGATGTTGATGGCGACGATGGCAAAGGGGAACACCTTGAAAGCCTCGCTGCGGCCGAGTTTGCCCCAGCCGTACTTGAGCATCATGAAGCCGATGCAGCCGGCGGTCGCGGCGTAGAGTTTGGCATAGTGGAACCAGCTGCCCATGTGCAGATACGTGGGATTGTCGAGAGCCCACTCCATGCCCATGCCGGCGCACACATAAATCGAGATGAAGTACACCGTGAGCACGGCGGGAATGCCGAGGAAACACACGATGCCGCCGGTTTTCGAGCGGCGTGCGACTTCGTTGGCGGCGATCAGGCTCACGAAGACCATGATCCAGCCAAGCCATTGATACATGGCGTTTTCGCCATACACCTGGAACAACATAGGTTCCCCTTTCTATACAAAGCCCCCTATGGGCCTGTTGACAGAGTGTCAAAATTTACGGCATGAAGGAACGCGCGGGGCGGTGCCTTGGATGCGTCCGGCCCCATGCGAAAATGGGCGAGCTACCGCTCGGGGCAGCGCTCCGGATATTTCGCGGTGTAACCCTCGATATGCAGGGTGCTTGCGATGATGTCTTTGATGGTGCCCTCCGGCGCATCGGGATGGGTGCGCACAAACATGATGAGTCCGGTGATGAGGACGTAGAACGTCTCATAGAGGTGGTCGATCTGCACTTCATGATGCGCGGCGAAGTCGACCACAGTCGACGAGCATATGTATCGGGCGAGACGGTCGGCCGCGCGATGGACGAACGAGGCATACAGGGCGGCATTGCCGCTGTGGACGACCGATTGCGACATGACGTCGCCCTTTTTCACGATCATGTTCTTGAGCATATGCGCGACGGAGTCCAGAGACCCCTCGATATCCCCGCTGACACGCGATTCGTTCCACGCAGTGAGTTGCTCGACAAACGAATCGATGCTCAGGTCGAGAACGGCCTGCAGTGCGTCTTCCTTGGTGGGGAAGTAGTGGTAGAACAGCGATCTTGTGCATCCCGCGCGCGATGCGACGGCCGAGATCGACAGGCGGCTCAGCCCATCTTCGACCACGGTTTGGCGTACGGCCGCGAGGATCTCGTCACGACGGTCGTCGTGCGTCAAACGTTCGTGATGTCTGTTCGCATCGGAAGCCATGGGGCCCTCTCCGTCAAAGTCGCTCATTTACCGATTACAGTCTTGACCGCTGTTGACAAAACGTCAATATGTAATTTGACGAAGTGTCAACAAGTTTTGCCGAGCGGTGCGAGGCGATTGCGGGGAGTGCATGTGCGCTGGCGACCAGAGGGGTTGTTGAGCGAAGCTTCCGGAATAGGAGGAGGACCCATGAGCGATGTCCGCGTGATCGAGGTTAAAGAGAGCGTGTTCGCCGACAATGACCGCAAAGCCGATGAGCTGCGAGAGGAGTTGCGCGAGCGGGGGACCTTCCTGTTGAATCTGATGTCGAGTCCGGGTTCCGGCAAGACGACCACGCTTTCGCGCACGATCGCGGCGCTCAAGGACGAGATGTCCATCGCGGTGATGGAGGCCGACATCGATTCCGACGTCGATACGCGCACCATCTTGGGTACGGGGGCTCGCGCCATCCAGTTGCACACCGGTGGCATGTGCCACCTAGATGCCTATATGACCGAGCAGGGTCTCAACGAGCTGTTCTGCGAGGAGGACGAGGCGGGCCGTACGGACCTGGCCATTCTCGAGAACGTGGGCAATCTCGTATGCCCCGCCGAGTTCGATACCGGCGCATCGGCCAACGCGATGATTCTGTCCGTGCCCGAGGGTGATGACAAGCCGCTCAAGTATCCGCTCATGTTCAGCATCTGCGACGTGGTGCTTGTGAATAAGATCGACGCTCTGCCCGTGTTCGACACGTTCAGCATGGAGCGCGTTCGCGAGAACATCCTCATGCGAAATCCGAACGCGACCATCATCCCCATGAGCGCCAAGACGGGCGAGGGCATCGATGTCTGGGCGGACTGGCTGCGCGAGCGCGTCGCCGCCTGGAAGCAGGCCTAGCAAACCTCAATTTAGGGACAGTCCCTAAATTGAGACACCTTCGAACCCCAGGAAAGGAATCCACATGATCGTCAACGGCCCTGGCATCTCGTTCACCGAGCCGGATATCGGCTCCGAGTTCGTCCCGCCGATTCCCGAGAACCCGCGTCCCAAAATCGTGGCGCTGTGCGAGCACTGCACAAACCGCCTGTTGGGGCGCAAGGAGCTCAAGCCTTTTGAGTACTGGGCGTTCGCCGAGGTGACGACCGACGAGATGGCCGACGTTCTGCTTAAGATGAAGATGCGCCGACCCTACACGCTTGGCGATGCGGTCAAGGCCACCGGGCTGGAGGCCGAGCCGCTCGAGAAGCTGCTCGATGAGATGAGCTACATCGGTCTGCTCGAGTACAACTGGGAAAACCCCACCCGCACGAAGCAATGGGTGCTGCCCATGCTCGTGCCCGGTTCGGCCGAGTTCCTCAACATGCGCCAGTCCCAGATCGACGAGCATCCTGCTGTGGCGAAGTTTTTTGAGCAGGCCTCCAAGGGGGCCCTTGCCAGGGCCACGCCGATGGTGCCGCCCGGAGGCGCGGGAATCGGCATGCACGTCATCCCGGTCGAGCAGGCGATCCAGATGGAGGACCGCTCCGTCTCTATCGAGCACATCGAGCATTGGCTCGACAAGTACGAGGGCAAGTACGCAGCGAGCCCGTGCAGTTGCCGTATGAGCCGCGCGAAGTTGGGCGAGGGTTGCGGTGACGACCCGAACGACTGGTGTATCGCGGTGGGTGACATGGCCGACTACGTGGTGGAGACCGATCGCGGCCACTACATCACGCGCGAGGAGGTTTACGAGACCCTGCGCCAGGCCGAGGCCAACGGCTTTGTGCATCAGATCACCAACATCGACGGCGAGGACAAGATCTTCGCCATCTGCAACTGCAACGTGAACGTGTGCTATGCGCTGCGCACCTCGCAGCTGTTCAACACGCCCAACCTCTCCCGCTCCGCATATGTGGCGCGCACCGAGACCGACAAGTGCGTGGCCTGCGGCCGATGCGTCGAGGTGTGTCCCGCGGGCGCGGTAAAGCTCGGCCAGAAGCTGTGCGCCGCGAGCACGGGGGAGGTGCCGGAGTATCCCAAGCAGGAACTGCCCGACACCGTGAAGTGGGGCCCGGAGAAGTGGAGCCCCGATTATCGGAACAAGAACCGCATCGAGACCTATGACACGGGAACAGCCCCGTGCAAGACCGCGTGCCCGGCTCACATCGCGGTGCAGGGGTACCTCAAGCTCGCGGCGCAGGGGCGTTATCGCGACGCGCTCGCCCTCATCAAGCGCGAGAATCCGCTGCCGGCGATTTGCGGCCGCATCTGCAACCGCCGTTGTGAGGACGCCTGCACGCGAGGGCGCATCGATTCGGCGGTTGCCATCGACGAGGTGAAGAAGTTCATCGCCGAGCAGGACCTCGCAGCCGAGCATCGCTACGTCCCCGAGGTGGTGGCGCCCACGCGCACTGGGGGCTTCGACGACAAGATCGCGGTAATCGGCGCCGGTCCCGCGGGCCTTTCCTGCGCGTTCTACCTGGCAGAGAAGGGCTACAAGCCGGTCATCTTCGAGAAGAACGCGCGCCCCGGCGGCATGCTCACCTACGGCATCCCCAGCTATAAGCTCGAGAAAGACGTGATCGAAGCCGAGATCGATATCATCCGCGAGATGGGCGTCGACATCCGTCTGGGCGTCGAGGTGGGTTGCGACGTCACCCTCGATGAGCTGCGCGAGCAGGGGTTCAAGGCGTTTTATGTGGCGATTGGCTGCCAGGGCGGCCGCCTGCCCGGCATCCCGGGCGAGGGCGCCGAGGGCGTGTCCGTCGCCGTTGATTTCCTGCGTGGCGTAGCCGAGCAGCAAGACGACGGTGGCAAGGCCGAGCCGATGTGCGGTCGCACCATCGTGGTGGGCGGCGGCAACGTGGCCATCGATGTGGCCCGCACCGCAGCGCGCCTGGGTTCCGAGCACGTGGAGATGTTCTGCCTGGAGAGCTCCGAGGACATGCCGGCCAGCACCGAGGAAGTTGTCGAGGCCAATGAGGACGGCGTGCACATCTCCTGTGGCTGGGGCCCGGTCGAGGTTCGCACGGGCGAGAATGGTCGCGTGAGCGAGGTCGTTTTCAAGCGCTGCCTGCGCGTGTTCAACGACGAGGGGCGCTTCGACCCGCAGTATGACGAGAACGAACTGCGAACCGTCGCTGCCGATCGCGTCGTGTTCTCCATCGGTCAGTCGATCGTCTGGGGCGACCTGCTCGAGGGGGAGGCGGTCGAGCTCGGTCGCGGCCAGGGCGCCGTCGCCGATCCCAAGACGTATCAGACCGCACAGCCCGACATCTTCGTGGGCGGCGACGTCTACACCGGCCCCAAGTTCGCCATCGACGCCATCGCCGCCGGCCACGAGGCCGCGGTGTCCATTCATCGCTTCGTGCAGGATGCGACGCTCACCATCGGGCGCAACCCGCGCTCTTACCGCGCGCTGAACAAGGATGACGTCGACTTTGGCAGCTACGATACGGCGAGCCGCGGCGACGCGGTGCACGACTACGAGCGTGAGAAGGCAGAGCCGTTCCGCGAGTACGTGAAGACGTTCACCGAGGAGCAGGTGCGCGCCGAGACCGCCCGCTGCCTGGGCTGCGGCGCGAGCGTCGTGGATGAGAACAAGTGCATCGGCTGCGGTCTGTGCACCACTAAGTGCGCGTTCGATGCGATTCACCTGCATCGCGAGCATCCCGAGTGCTCCAACATGGTGAAGTACGAGAAGAAGGTCCCGAGCCTCGCGAAGTACGCGCTCAAGCGCGAGATCAAGATTCGCTTTGGGAAGAAATAGCCGATAGCGGCGTTTCGGATAAGGCGGCCGCAAGACCTCGATCGGGGGACCGTCCCTCGATCGAGATCTCAATGGGGGAGTTTTCGCATGCACGAACTGGGCATCGTTTTCCACATCATCCGCAGCGTCGAGGGCGTGGCACGGGAGAACAACTTGCGCCGTGTCTCCTCGGTGACGCTCGAGCTCGGGGAGGTCTCGGGTGTCATCCCGAGCTATCTGACCGATTGTTGGGATTGGGCGTGCGCCAAGAACGACCTCATGCGCGGGGCCGAGCTGGTGGTCGAGGAAGTTCCCGCAGTCACATACTGCGAAGCGTGCGACAGCACCTATGGCACGGTCGAGCACGGTCGCATCTGCCCGCACTGCGGGAGCGAGAGAACGTATCTGATCCAAGGAGACGAGACGACTATCAAGGAGATCGCCACGCCGGATGAGGAGAGGTCCGAGGCCGCGCGGTAGGAGCGATGGACGTGCAGGAAACCCCATCGGGCGAAACGGCCCGATGGGGTTTCTTGTTGAGCAGGGGTGTGATTACTCGGTTCCCGTGAGCCTTTCGACCAAGGCGCTGAGCTCGGCGACGTGCTGTTCGAGCTCGGCGATGCGGCGGGCGTTGTCGGCGATGCCCTCGCGGTTCATGATCGAGGCCTCCTCGACGGGGTCGGGCATGGTCTCACGGTGGTGGGTCGCGTCAAAGGACTCGGCGAGGACGCGGCACCCGTTACGGCGCACCACGCGCCCCGGGATGCCCACCACGGTGCTGTCACTCGGTACGTCCTTCACGACGACCGAGTTTCCGCCGATGCGCACGTTGTCCCCGATATGGATGTTGCCGAGCACCTTGGCGCCCGTTCCAACGGTGACGTTGTTGCCCAGGGTGGGATGGCGCTTGCCGCATTCGTTGCCCGTGCCGCCGAGTGTGACACCCTGGTAGAGCACGCAGTCATCGCCCACCACGGTGGTCTCGCCGATCACGACCCCCATGGCGTGGTCGATGAACAGGCGCCGCCCGATTCTCGCGGCGGGGTGGATTTCGACGCCGGTGAAAAAACGGGTGATTTGCGAGAGAACGCGTGCGAGCCCGTGCATGCCATGGTTCCACAGCCAGTGCTCCGGCGTATGCATCCATTTGGCGTGCAGTCCCGGATAGGACAGGAAGATCACGAGTGAACTTTGGGCCGCTGGGTCGTTTGCCTTGACGGCGGCGATGTCCTCGCGGACGGTGGCGATGGCTCCCATGTCCCTCCTTTGGTGCGTGTACGCGGTTACGGCGCGACTCCCATAGTGAGCTGCAAGTGTACGCGCCCGTTTCGCTAATGTCGAGAGAATCGGTAGGATTAACATCGGCGGGCGCGCCCGCCCCGTGTGCCCCGACACGCCCCCGCGCGCCCCGTGTGCCCCGCGCTCGCCCGCGCCGAGAGGTTTTGGAAAGACTGCGGACATTACCTCGTCTTTACGTCTGCTCGGTATCATGGTGACACTTGCGTTTGCAGCATGATCAGAAAGGCATCCCATGCAGGAGGCATTTTTCGGCTTCATCAGCCAGTTCGGCTATCTTGCGGTCGCCGCGCTCATCCTTTTCGAGAACGTGTTCCCGCCTATCCCCAGCGAGCTCATCCTGCCGCTGTCGGGCTTTCTCGCCACGCAGACCGAGATGACCCTCCCCGGTGTCATCATCGCCGCGACGGTCGGCTCGGTTGTTGGCGCGTATTTCCTCTACGGCATCGGCCGTCTGCTCTCCCAGGAGCGTCTTGAGGGGTTCTTCGACACCAAGCCTATGCGTATGCTGGGCTTCCATTCCGACGATGTGGCCAAGGCTATCGGCTGGTTCGACCGCAAGGGCCAGATCACGGTGCTCATCTGCCGCTGCATCCCCGTGGTGCGCAGCCTCATCTCCATCCCCGCCGGCACTGCCAAGATGAACATGGTGCGCTTCGCCCTCTACACCCTCGTGGGTTCGCTCGCGTGGAATGCCATTCTATGCACGCTGGGCTTTTGGGCCGGCGGTGCCTGGGAGCAGATCACCGCTCAGGCCGAGTGGGTGTCCGACGTGGTGAAGGTCGTCATCATTGTCGTCGCCGTGGGCGTTGTGGCATGGTGGGTCAAGTTCCGCATCCTGCCGGCGCGTGCCGAGCAGAGGCGCCGCGAGGCCGAGGGCAAGTAGCGCCTCTGTCGCGCCGGGGCGCATCGGCGCGCGAACCGTTTCCTGCCGATTAATTCTGCCGCCACTCCATCGCGACGGAGTACAATCAAGCGAACATGCCAATGCCGGGCCATGTGCCCGGCATTCTTGTAGTATGCAGAGGCCTTCCGTCGGACGGGCCTTTATGTTGAGAGGGCGCCTTCGGCGAGGGTGCCCGCATCGAGTGAGGAGTTCACCATGACCGTTGAGAAGAAGGACCTGGACTGGGGAAACCTCGATTTCAGCTATCGCAAGACCGACTATAGCTATGTGTCCAACTACAAGGATGGCGCATGGGATGAGGGCGCCCTGACTACCGATCACAGCATCACGCTGTCGGAGTGCGCGGGCATTTTCCATTATTGCCAGGAGGTCTTCGAGGGGCTCAAGGCCTATGCCACCGCCGATGGGTCCATCGTGTGCTTCCGTCCCGACCTGAACGCCCAGCGCATGGCCGATTCCACCGAGCGCCTGGTCATGCCCGCCTTCCCGCAGGACCGCTTCGTCGAGGCGGTCAAGCAGGTCGTTGAGGCCAACGCTGCGTGGGTGCCCCCGTTCGGTTCCGGTGCGACGCTCTACGTCCGCCCGCTCATGATCGCCACGGGCGACGTCATCGGCGTGAAGCCTGCCGACGAGTACCAGTTCCGTATCCTCGTGACGCCCGTGGGTCCGTACTTCAAGGGTGGCGACACCACCGTCAAGCTGTGCGTTTCCAAGTACGATCGCGCTGCCCCGCATGGTACCGGCAACATCAAGGCTGGCCTCAACTACGCCATGAGCCTCAAGGCGGGCATGGAGGCGCATGCCGCGGGTTATGCCGAGAACCTGTATCTCGACTCCGAGTCCCGCACCTATGTCGAGGAGACCGGCGGTGCCAACGTGCTGTTCGTCGCCAAGGACGGTACGCTCGTGGTGCCCAAGTCTCATACGGACTCGATCCTGCCCTCCATCACGCGCCGTTCGCTCGTGCAGGTGGCTCAGGACCTGGGAATCGCCGTCGACGAGCGTCCGGTTACCTGGGATGAGGTTGCTTCCGGCACCTTCGTCGAGTGCGGCCTGTGCGGTACTGCGGCCGTCATCTCGCCGGTGGGCGAGATCCACGATGACGATACGGTCGTCGTCTTCCCGGGCGGTCACGAGTCCTCCGGCCCCGTCATGAAGCGTCTGCGCGAGACCTTGACCGGCATTCAGGGCGGTCAGATCGAGGATGCGCACGGCTGGGTCTGCAAGATCTGCTAGAAGAACGTGGGGCGATTCGGTTTCGCCCGCGCATGTTGATGGCGGCGCGCAAAATGGCCGCCGCGGTGGAAGCGGTTCGTCGTCTTGCGCCCCTTGCTCGTTCGCGGCAAGGGGCGCTTTTCTGCTACCCTTGAGTCGGTCAAACAAATGGGTGAGCGCGGTGGACGCGCCCGCATGGAAGGAGGCCTCATGGAGGCTTACAAGCAGGAGTTCATCGAGTTCATGGTCGAGTCCGACGTCCTCAAGTTCGGCGACTTCACCCTCAAGAGCGGCCGCAAGTCCCCGTTCTTCATGAATGCCGGCGCCTACGTCACCGGCGAGCAGCTCATGCGCCTGGGTGAGTACTATGCCCGCGCCATTCACGATAACTTCGGCCTGGATTTCGACGTCGTGTTCGGCCCGGCGTACAAGGGCATCCCGCTGTCTGTGGTCACTGCCATCGCCATGCACAAGCTGTATGGCAAGGAGGTCCGTTACTGCTCCGACCGCAAAGAGGTCAAGGATCACGGCGCCGACAAGGGAGGCATGCTGGGCTACGAGCTCAAGGACGGCGACCGCGTGGTGATGGTCGAGGACGTGACCACGTCCGGCAAGTCCATCGATGAGACGTACCCCAAGCTCATGAATGCCGCCAACGTCGAGGTCAAGGGTCTGATCGTCTCCCTCAACCGCATGGAGGTCGGCAAGGGCGGCGTCACCACCGCGCAGAAGGAAATCGAGGCCAAGTACGGGTTCCCCGTGGCGAGCATCGTGTCCATGGCCGAGGTGACCGAGCACCTGTACAACCGCGAGGTGGCCGGTCGTGTGGTGATCGATGATGAGCTCAAGGCCGCCATCGATGCATATTATGAGCAGTACGGCACGCGTGAGTAGCGTTTACATCCGAGCGATTTGATGAGGCGGGCGTCGGCGGTTTGCCGGCGCCCGCTTTTTGCGCCGGCCGTTCACCGAGACGCTGCCGTCTGCATGGAATCCTTCGCGTATCATCAGGCCAACGTTCGCCTCGGTGGTGCGTGCCGTACGGGGTTGCATTCCGCTGTTGGGAGGAAAAGACATGAAGAAGAGGTTTTGGACGATCCCGTTGATGGTGCTCGCCGTGGCCTGCACCGTATTCCTGGGAGGTTGCGGCGGTCCTTCGGTCGAGGAGCTCATCCGCGAGGATCTCGAGACGGCGTTTTCCGAGGTCTCTCCGGATAACGAGGAACTGCTCGCCGCCATGACGGACAGTTCGGATGGCGGGTTCGAGACGCTCGGCATCGATACCCAGGAGTTCGCGAAGGCCTATCTCGACGGGTTTACCCACGAGATCAAGGAGGTCGCGGTTGACGAGGAGGCCGGCACCGCCGATGCCACGGTTGTGCTCAAGATGAAGTCCCTCACCGCGATCATGTCCGAGTTCACCGGCAAGTTCCAGGAGTATCTGACCACGATCGATCCTCAGACCGTGGAGAGCGAGGAGGCCCTGTACGAGGAGGCGGGCGCCATGCTCATGGAGGCTGTGAAGAACGCCGAGCCCGAGGAGAGCGAGTGCGTGTTCACGTACGAGAAGGACGATGAGAACACTTGGTCCGCCACCGATAGCGCGGAGCAGCAGATTCTCGATGCCATGATGTAGCTTGTAGACTGACATACCTGCGGGAATGAGCGCATGGGGGCGCGTGGGGCTTCGGCTCTGCGCGCCCGTTTACTGTGGCCCTTGTTTTCATCGTTCCGCTTTTGACGAAGGGGCCTTTTGCGGCGTTCGTCCCGCCTTGAAATCAATTCATCGACTTTTGGTAATTAGTTTGCCGATTTGCCGATGAGCGGCCCATCCGGAGTTTAAGCGAACTGGGATTTTAAGCACCATCTTGTGCGCTGTTCCCCATGTATTCGGATTCCAATTACCAAAAGTCGACCGAGTGAAATGCACGGCATTCGCATACTGAATAATACGAGCCATAAGCGGTTGGAAGATGCATATTCCCCCATCGGTGCTCCTTGGAACCGCGCACGGGAGGGGCCGAAGGGCGCACGGCGGGAGGGCCGCTACAAAACGATGCCGAGCAGCTCCTCGGGAGTGTCGATCACGTAATCGGCGCCGGCGCCCTCGAGCTCCGCGCGGCCGCGAAAGCCCCACGCCACGCCGCATGAGCGCATGCCCGCGTTGTGTCCGCAGGCGATATCGACATTGGAGTCTCCCACGTATAGGGCGGTCTTCGGATCTGCGTTGAGCTGTTCGAGGACGTGCGCGGTGATTGCCGGGTCGGGCTTGGGCGGAAAGGCGTCGATGCGTCCTTGTGCCAGGGCCACGCGGTCGCCAAAGTAGCGCTCGACAAGTGGGACCGTTGCCGCGTGGTCTTTATTGGAGAGAACGGCGCAGGTCACGCCACGCTCGCGAAGTTCGTCCAAAAGCTCGAGGATGCCGGGGTAGGGGGCCGTGTGGTCCTCCTTGTGCTCGGCGTAGAAGGCGCGGAAGTCGGCGAGTGCCTGCTCAAAAATGCGGCCGTTCCCCATGAATTCGGCGGGAATAAGGCGCTCGATGAGCTTGATCTGCCCGTTGCCGACTTTGTAGCGGAATTGGTCCGCCGTGTAGGTTGGCCATCCGCGGGATTCGCATACATGGTTGCCGGCGATGGTGAGGTCCTCAAGGGTATTGAGCAACGTGCCGTCAAGGTCGAATATCACGTGGGTGTAGGTCATGGACAGCCCCTTCGAAAAAGCCCGGCCACATACGTGACCGGGCCTGTCTATCATGGCTGGGGCAGAGGGATTCGAACCCCCGTAACTGGTACCAAAAACCAGGGTCCTGCCGCTGGACGATGCCCCAAATGGGTGTGGGCGCGCAAGCGCGCCGCTCTAGTGTAGCGTACCTAGTCGCTCAGTGCATCACACAGGCCGTCGAGAAGGCGAACGGCCAGAGTTTGCGCATCACTTGAAGTGAACGTGCCGTAGCCGGTGATGCCCGTGAGCTCGATGCGGAGCTTGATCGGACGGGTGGCTGCCGCGGCGACCGCCGTCTTGATGCGCAGTGAGAGGTTGTTGCACTCGGCCAGGGTGATCGTGGCGCGCGGCTCGGCGTCGTCGGGCAGCGCATCGGAGGCGATCTCGACCGTCAGGTCCACATCCTCGGGCGCGACGTCGTCATACAGCACGATGCCGCTGCCATCGGTCGTGGCGGTTGCGATATTCCACACGCGCGAGGCGACGTTGCGGGCGATTGCGTCCTCACCGCCGATGGCGATGCTCCAGCTTTCGAGCACGCTCGCGGCGCGGGCGAACCCCATGCGGGCCTCGGCCTCGACATCGATTACAGAGGGCTTGCCCTCCCACACATGGTGCAGACGGTTCACGTAGTTGAAGGTGTCCTGGAACGCCATGCCATCGGCGAACAGCCCCACGTTCTCCTGGAACTGCTGCAAAGCGGCCTCGGTATGCGGGCCGAAGTAGCCGTCGTCCACGCCGCAGGCAAAGCCGAGCGTGTTGAGGGCGCGCTGCAGGGCGCGGACATCGGCGCCGTGGAAGTTGGGCAGGCGCAGGTACAGCGTGCGATCGCCGAGCTTATAAGACTCGTCCACCAGCGCGCTCCAGCACGTGCCGTCCACATCCTCGCCCGTATCCAGTCCCTGCTGGGCACGAAACGCGCGAACGGCCGCAGCCGTGGTTGCGCCGAACTCCTTCGCCGTCATCTCGGCGGCGTCGATCATATATCCAAGCGAGGAAAGGCGCGTCTGCACGTCCTCGACGGCAGGCCCTTGCATTCCCTGCGAAATGGGTTCCATGAGATCCCCTTACAACCTGGCGCACGCTGCGGACTTACAGGCCGCACGGCGCGTCTTCATGCGCGCGGGAGAACGAGTGCCTTCGCGCGGCATACATCATACAGTCTACCAAGAGTGCCGACGGCTCCGCATAAAGTACAGCAGGGTCTTTCGTTTTGTTGCGGCGAATGGCTTTGTACAAAAAAACGACCGCGCCGATGAGGGGAGCGCGGTCGTTGAGGGGGCTGCGGTTCAGATGCGCGTCATGCGCGGCGGCGATCCTTACAGGTTGGCCTCGATGTCGGCCTTGAGCTTGGGCTTGGGAACGGCGCCCACGGAGCGCATGGCTTCGGCGCCGCCCTTCAGCAGGACGACGGTGGGGATGGACATGACGCCGAAGCGCATGGCCAGGTCCTGGTTCTCGTCGACGTTGCACTTGACGACGGTGACCTTGCCCTCGAGCTCGCCGGCCAGCTCATCCACAACGGGGGAGAGCATGCGGCACGGGCCGCACCACGGGGCCCAAAAATCGACGAGGACGGGCAGCTCGCCTGCGAGCATGGAGTCGAAGTTGGTGGCATTCACCTCGGTGACGTTGGACATGGATTCCTCCTATATACGCGTTTCCGCCGGCGCCTGCCGACGGAGGTCTTTTGAATCGAGGACGTTATACCCATGCCTGCGCGCCCGTTACACCGGGAGTAGAATGATTCGGTGTGATTCTTTTCGCCTGGCTCGCGGGCCGGGGTACGATCGTAGGGGCGGGTGTTCGACGGATGGCCATCACCACACAGGAGCGCAAGGAGGCGCTGGCGGCTGCAGCCGAGCAGGAGCTCAAGGGGCTCGAAGCGCGTGGGGTCCGCATGGCGGGCAACGCGTTTTCTCCGGTCGTGCTTGTCAAGGGCGAGCTCAACGATGCCGAGCGTTCGGGCGATCCTCTGCTTTCGGGCGCGGACGGCACGGCCCTGCGTGCGGCGCTCGGCGCCATCGGTTGGGAGCCGCAGGATCTTTGCGTGCTGGCTGCGGTTGCCGGCTCGGGCGACGAGGCCGTGGCGGGCGGTCTGACGGCGGGTGAGCCGCTGCCCGTCGACCTGTTCCGCGAGGCGCTTGAGGCGCTCGATCCCGAGGCGGTCATCCTGTTGGACGATGCGGCCGCCGATCTTTTGCGCGAGACCTATGCCGACGCCCTCGCGATCATCGAAGACTTCGATACCGCCATGCTTAAGCCCGGGCTCATTGCGCCGGTTCTTGGCCGCCGCGTGCTCGCGCTCGATGGTTTTGAGGCCGCGCTGTCCCAGCCGGCGGAAAAGCAGCGTATGTGGGCGTATCTCAAGCAGATGCCACCGCTGGGGGCGCCGTACTAAATGGGCTCCCGCGCTGCTGCAATTCGCTGATTCCGTAGGTGTCTTGTCAGCTGTCTTGTCAGTGGAAGCCCCCAGTGTCATACTTCCCTCAACGAACCTGCGAATGTCGGGAGGACCGCATGGCACAGACGAGGGGCGGGGCCCTGGAGCGCGCGGCGGCGGTGCCCGCCGAGACGCGCGAGCGCATCGAGGAACTCAAATCCGAGCGCGACGCGGTGATACTCGCGCATTACTATGTCGAGCCCGAGGTGCAGGCCGTCGCCGATTACGTGGGCGATTCGTTCTACCTCGCAAAACTCGCTAAGACCTTGCCGCAGCAGACCATCGTCTTGTGCGGCGTGGAATTCATGGGCGAAAGCGCCAAGCTCCTCAATCGCGATAAGACCGTGCTCTTGCCGGAGCCTGCGGCGGATTGCCCCATGGCCCATATGGTGCGCCGGGCGACGATCGACGGTGCCCGTGCCGAGTACGGCGACGATCTTGCGGTGGTTTGCTACGTCAACTCGACCATGGAGATCAAGAGCTGGAGTGACGTCTGCGTGACCTCATCCAACGCGGTCAAGATCGTGCGCGAGCTGCCGCAGCACCACATCCTGTTCATCCCCGATCGGAACCTTGGTCGCCATGTCGCGCAGCAGGTGCCCGAGAAGCACGTGATCCTGAACGACGGATGCTGCCCGCGCCATGAGGCGATTTCCCTTGCCGAGCTGCGCGAGCTCAAGTCGGCGCACCCCGAGGCGCTCACGCTGGCGCACCCCGAGTGCACCGAGGCGATTCTGGCGGAGGCCGAGTTCATCGGCTCGACCGCCGATATCATCGGCTTTGCGGAGGCGAGTGCGGCGAGCGAGTTCATCATCGTGACAGTCGATGGCGTGCTCTACGAGCTGGAGCGGCGATGCGCCGGTCAGGGCAAGCGCTTCTATGTGACCAAGACTCCGCCCACCTGCGCCGATATGGACGGTATCACGCTCGATAAGCTCGTGGCGTGTCTCGAGAGCGGTTCGGGCGCCGTGGATATCTCGGTTGGTGAGGATGCGGCCCGCGCCGCGCAGCGCACGCTCGACCGTATGCTGGAATACGCCGCCCGCTAGGACGCATCCGGCAGGGTTCCGTATGAGCGGTACCCGTCCGGATGCGTTCCTTGCGTGGGGCGCCGGAACGAAAGGGGCCGCGGATGGCGGCGAACCATATGGACATGACGTGCGATATCGCGATTGTCGGATGCGGCGTGGCGGGCTTGTATGCCGCACTCACCGCGCCGGCGAGCGCCAAGATCGTGATGCTGTCGAAGGGCGCCCTCGACGAGTGCGATTCGATGCTCGCCCAGGGCGGCATCTGCGTGCTGCCCGAGGCCGAGGATTACGACTCGTTCTTTGAGGACACGCTCCACGCCGGGCACGGCGAGAACCGCCGCGAGAGCGTGGACATCATGATCCGTTCCTCGCGCGCGGTCATCAACGACCTGATTGCGCTGGGTGCGGAGTTCGAGCGCGAGGAGGACGGCTCACTGGCCTTCACGCGTGAGGGCGCGCACGCCCGGGCGCGCATCGCGTTTCATGCCGACGTGACGGGCAAGGAGATCACCGAGGCGCTGCTGGCGGCGGTCAAACGCCTGCCCAACGTGCGGATTCTCGAGCATGTCGCCATGGTCGACCTGCTGTTCGATGCGCACGAGGCCGGCGGGGCGGACGCGGATGGCGCGCCCGCCTGCACGGGCGTGCTGGCACTTCCCGTCACCGCTGCATCCTCGACGGCCACGATCGAGGAGCTGCGCGCCGTCGCCGGTGTGGGCGAGTCCCTCGACGCCGCCCCCGCCGACCTTGAGTGCGGTGAACCCTTCTGCATCCATGCGGGGAATACCCTGCTCGCCACAGGCGGCATCGGCGGCGTGTATCAGCATTCGACGAATTACCCCCAGCTCACGGGTGATGCGTGCTTCCTTGCCAGCGCTTACGGCATCAAGCAGGAGCATCTCGAGTACGTGCAGATTCACCCCACCGGTCTGTATTCCGCCGAGCCCGGCCGCACCTTCCTCGTGTCCGAGAGTTGTCGCGGCGAGGGCGCGATCTTGTTGAATCATGCCCAGGAGCGCTTTACCGACGAGCTCCAGCCGCGCGATGTGGTGGCGCGCGCCATCCAGGATGAGATGCGCAAAGAGGACACCGAGTACGAGTGGCTGAGCTTCGCCCCGGTCGATCCGCAGGTCGTGACCGCGCACTTCGCCAACATCCACGCGCATTGCCTGGAAAAGGGGCGTGACATCCTCGCCGAGCCCATTCCGGTCGTTCCAACGCAGCATTACTTCATGGGTGGCGTGCGCGTCGATCGCGATTCGGCTACGAGCATGCCGCATCTGTACGCGGCGGGGGAGACCGCCTGTAACGGCGTGCACGGCAAGAACCGTTTGGCGAGCAATTCGCTGCTTGAGTCTTTGGTGTTCGCCCGCCGTGCGGCGTGGAAGATGGCGACGGGCGAAAGCCTGCCCGTGGAGGAGACCGGTACCCCGGCTCTCGATGGCGTGCACCGCGCACCGTGCGACCTGTTCCCCGGTCTTCCGTCGTTCGAGCTGAACATCGACACTCTTATATAGGAGGCTCGCATGAATCCCATCACCATGAACTTGGTCGCCGACGACATCATCCGCTTCGCCCTGCGTGAGGACATGAATGCGGGCGACCTGTCGACCGAGTCCGTCTGCCCCGAGCGTCGCGAGGCCGAGGTGCAGCTCATCGCCAAGGCCGAGGGCGTGATCGCGGGTCTCGATGTGTTCGAGCGCGCTTTCACCCTGCTCGACCCGCGCACGAGCTTTGATGCTCGCGTCGCCGACGGCGATGCGGTCGAGCCCGGTCAGCTGCTGGGCATCGTGCGCGGCGACGCACGCGTCCTGCTCTCGGGCGAGCGCGTGGCCTTGAATTTCCTGCAGCGCATGAGCGGCATCGCGACGTACACACGCCGTATGGCCGCAGCCCTGGAGGGGACGAAGACCAGGCTCGTCGACACGCGCAAGACCACGCCATGCCTGCGCATCTTCGAAAAGGCCGCGGTCGAGGCGGGCGGCGGTGCCAATCACCGCTACAACCTCTCCCAAGCGGTCATGCTCAAGGACAATCATATCGACGCTGCAGGCGGTATCGCCGCTGCGGTGGCGGGCGCCCGCGCGCACGCGCCGTTCGTCTGCACGGTCGAGGTCGAGTGCGAGGACCTGGACATGGTGCGCGAGGCGCTCGAAGCCGGAGCCGATATCATCATGCTTGACAATATGACGCACGAGCAGATGGCCGAGGCGGTTGCGCTCATCGACGGCCGGGCCAAGGTGGAGGCCTCGGGCAATGTGGACGCGGGCAACATCCGCGCCCTCGCCGACCTGGGAGTCGACTTCATCTCGTCCGGCGCCCTCACGCATTCGGCGCCCATTCTCGACCTGTCCCTCAAGCATCTGCGCATGGTGTAGCCGGCGTCTTTGGTGGAGAGGGGCCGCGTGCGGCTTGGTCCGGCGCCCCTCGCACGCGGACGAGATGGGCTTGCCAGATACGGATGGGAGGTGCGGCGGATGCCGTTGATGGGACATGAGCGCAGGAACGCGATCCTGCAGAGCCTGCGCGGGGCCGAGCGGCCTGTGAGCGGGACGGCCCTGGCCGACGCCGCGGGTGTGAGCCGCCAGGTGATTGTGCAGGATATCGCCCTGCTGCGCGCCGACGGGCATGATATCGTGGCGACCAACCGCGGCTATGTGCTGCGTGAGGGTTCTTCGGATGCGGATATCCCCACGCGCCTGGTCAAGGTGCGCCATACGGTCGAGCAGCTTGAGGATGAGCTCAACACCATCGTCGATCTGGGCGGTACGGTTCAAAGCGTGATGGTCAATCATCGCGCGTATGGCAAGATCACCGCGGATCTCGACATCCGCAGCCGCAGCGGGACCGCGCGGTATCTCGACGATATCCGCACGGGCAAGTCCACGCCGCTCATGACTGTGACAAGCGGGTATCACTTTCATCGCATCGCGGCCGAGAGCGAGGAGGCACTCGACCGCATCGAAGCCGCCCTTGCCGCGCGCGGTTACCTCGCCGAGCTCATGCCCTATGAGGACGATTTTCAGTAGTCCACCGCGTGCTCGGGGGTGCGCCCCTGAACCTGGAGAAATAGTTCTCTAGGAGGAAGAGATGGCGTATCCGCAAGAGCTTGTCAACGAGGTGCTCGATTATCTGGATTCGGGCCATTCCGTCCGCGAGGCCGAGCGACGCTTCGGCGTCGGCCACGAGAGCGCTGCCAGATGGAGGCGCCTCCGCGACGGCAACCTCAGGGCCAACAG